>JAZSHP010000173.1:0-10397 GCA_045533355.1 Candidatus Fimenecus sp. | reverse complement strand
ACACCCACCGGCAGTGCCGTTGGGAGCTGGTGCTGTAAAGGGGGGTATGGTGCTGTTTTGGTGCTGTGAAACGGAATAAGCAGGTGTGTCAAGAGCTTAATTGGTGCTTTTGGTGGTGCTGTGCCGGAAAGGAGAATTTATGGAAAAAAAACATGTCAGTATATGGATAGATGAAGAGGTTTTGAAAAGATGTGATGCAAATGTCAAACTTTCAAAAGCAAATAACAGGAGTGAATACATAAGTGAAGCTATCGATTTTTACAACAGTTACCTGCATAGTATGAACAACGAAGACTTTGTAAGCGAGACACTTATGAAGGTGTTTCAGAGTACTATGGATAGCTTTGAAAAGAGAATGTCCCGGCAGTTGTTTAAGCAATCTGTTGAGATATCTAAAGTCTTCTGGCTCATAGCAAAAGAGCTAAAAGTTAATCCTGAAAATGCTGATGTACTTCACGAAAGCTGTGTGCAGGAAGTAAAAAGAATTAACGGTGCTATTCAGTTTCCTTATGCAAAAAAGGATGATAGATAATGCCAAAGATTATTGTTAAAATTAAGCATCTTAAGAAAACAAAAAGTGTAGGTAATCTGGTAGATTATATTGCAAGACGTGAAGGCGTTGATAAGTCAGTAAATCAAAGAGTTTTAGTCGGAGATGCAAGTAAGAAACAGATAGAATTTATTGATGAAATGCTGAAAAACTGTCCCGATGAAAAGAATAGCTTTGAGTATGCAGATTACATAGATAATCCCACCAAGAAAAATGCATCTGCCCTGATTACAGTAATAGCTGAAAACAATCCCGATGTCTTTGAAAATCACGAAAAGTATCTAAACTATATTGCAACCAGGCCCAATGTAGAAGTTATTCATGAGCATGGTTTGTTTGGAAATGATGACATAATAAATCTTGATGATGTTAAGACAGATTTAAAAAATCATAACAGCGTTATATGGACACCGATTATATCATTAAAAAGAGAAGATGCATCAAGACTTGGATACGATAATGCTGATATGTGGCGAAGCCTTATTCGTTCAAAGCAGATGGAAATATCCAAAGAATTCGGTATCCCTTTTCACGATTTCAAATGGTATGGGGCATATCATAATGAGGGCGGTCATCCGCATATTCATATGATGGTATATTCCAAAGGAAGTAAGCGAGGTTTTATCACAGAAGAGAATATTGAAAAAATAAAATCCATACTTGCAAATGAAATCTTTAAAAATGATTTATACGAATTGTATGACGAAAAAACTCATGCAAGGGAAAAGGTTTATGATGAGGTAAAAGCAAGAATGTCTGTGCTTGCAGGAATAATAAATAACAGAGACTATTCATCGTCAAAGGTGTGCGATATGCTCCTTGATTTATCAAGTAATTTGAAAAGTTGTAAGGGTAAAAAACAATATGGTTATTTGCCTAAAAATGTAAAAGATAAGGTGGATGATATTGTAAAAGAACTTGCTGATGACGAATGCATTAAGGAGTTGTATTCACAGTGGTGTAAAATACAAAGACAAATCGTAAATACATATAAAGACAGTGAGGTGGAACTGCCGTCTCTTGTGGAAAATAAAGAGTTCAGAAAAATAAAAAATGCGGTTGTTTCCGAAGCAGTAAAGCTTGGGGATAACCGCATTTTTACAGACAGAATAGAAGTCAGTGAGAAAGAAAATGATGTACACTTCACAGAAGACTATGAGCCTCACAGTCCTCCGTATATCTGTGATAGATCCGATGATGAAAACGAAGAAATTCATGATAATATATTTGAATTTCAAATACCGAATCAGTATATATGTGATTACAGAAGCGGACTCAAACATGCAAAGAAACTTCTCTATGAAGACAAAGAATATGATAAGGCATATAAAGCCTTGGTTCGTCAGGTTAGAAGAGGAAATGTACCTGCTATATTCGATATAGGAAAAATGTATGAGTCAGGATTACTTGTTGAAGCCGATAAAGAAAAAGCAAACCGTCTTTTTGCAAAAGCACTGGAAGGTTATCTGCAATTGGAAAATGAAAGAAACTCTGATTTTTTTGAATATCAGATTGGTAGGTTATACAGTATGCAAACCGATTTTCAGGATTATGAAAAAGCAAGAATTTGGTTTGAAAAGGCATCAGAAAAAGGCAATTCCTTTTCAATGTTTTCTTTGGCAAATATGTATTATTTCGGAACAGGAACAGATATAGATTATGATAAAGCATTTGAATATTTTAAAATGAGTTCTGAAAAGAATTGTATTCAATCCTTTTATCGATTGGCAATGATGCTTCGTGAAGGAAAGGGATGCGATATTGATACAGAAAAGTCAGATTATTGGTTTGCAAAATTTATTACACAGTATAAATATGGTGTCATTAAAGAAGATTCAATAAACTGTTACAGATTGGGTAAGCTCTATGAAAAAGGATGGGGAACAGAAAAAGATTTGGAAAAAGCAAAAGAATTATACTTGGCAGCTTGCGAAAGTAATAATCCGAATGCTGAATTTGCTGTTGCCAGACTTTATTTCCGTGAGAGAAATGAAGAAGAATGCCTTCGTTATATAGAACTTGCCGAGGAACATGGTAATAGCTATGCAAGGCAGTGGTATGATAATGCAAAAGCATATCAAAGGTATTATCAAAAGACTAATGTAATTGAATCTGCGGCAAATTTATTTTGCAGACTTGCAAGTATAATTGAAGATAATACAGATAAAAAAGTTGATGGATTTTATAAAACAATTGTCGACTCTAAAGAGAGACAGCGTACCCAAAAGAAGAAACAGAGCCTCGGCATAAAAATGAGGTGATGGATTGGTTAATAAAAGATTCACTGATGAACAGATTATCAGAGCAAACAATATTGATATTGCTGATATGCTTCAAAAACAAGGTGAAAAAATAAAGAAATCCGGAAAAGATTATCGTTGGGAGAGACATGATAGTGTGCTTGTCAGAGGAAATAAATGGTTCAGACACAGCCGTCAGGAAGGCGGAGGTCCTATCCAGTTTATACAATATTTTTATGGAATGAGTT
The DNA here is from genome assembly GCA_045533355.1 of Candidatus Fimenecus sp. Taxonomy (GTDB): domain Bacteria; phylum Bacillota; class Clostridia; order Oscillospirales; family Acutalibacteraceae; genus Fimenecus. The sequence continues at coordinate 7,359 of JAZSHP010000173.1, read as the reverse complement.
ATGCTGATGCAGTAAAATATTTGCTTGACGGTGAAGAAGGTGCAATGTTTATTCAATCAAGCAGTAAACCCGAACCCAAGCCTGTATTTAAAGAGCCTAAACTGTCAAAAAACATGCATCGTACCTTTGCATATCTTGTTAAAACAAGAATGATAGATGCAGATATCGTAGAATATTTTGTAAACGAAAAAAAGATTCTTGAAACAGAAGAATATCACAATGTTGCATTCTGCGGTTACAATGAAAACGGTGAAATGAAGCAAATGCATCTTCGAAGCACACTCCCCGGAAATAAATTTTTTCTTGATGTTGAAGGAAGTGATAAACAATACTACTTCAGACATGTGGGTACAAACGAAAATGTGTTTGTATTTGAAGCACCGATAGATATGCTGTCATACATTACTCTTAATAAAGATGACTGGCAGGAGAACAGCTATGTATGTCTTGGCGGTGTTGCAATTGATGCGCTGAAAAATATTCTTGAATTAAATAAAAATATTTCAAATGTTTATTTGTGTGTAGACAGAGACGTAGCAGGGGATAAAACTGTCAGAAGAATAGGTGATGAGCTTGATGAAATGAACTATAAATGGGAGAGAATTCTTCCTGAAAATAAAGACTGGAATGAAGATTTAATATCTCAAAAAGAACAAACAGAAAATTTTGAAATAACAATGTAAAGGGGCTGATAGATTGAATAATTCGGTATTAACACTTGTATTTGTAGGCTTAATAATGTTTTCGTTAATCGGAACATTAACCGTGGTTTCAAATATCTACAGTCTTAATAATATTAAGAGTAAGAGAGTAGGTCACGGTCAGCATGGTAACGCAAGATTTGCCACCGAGAAAGAGATAAATAAAATATATAAGCTTGTACCCTATGAACCAAAAAAGTGGCGTAAAATGCAGGGAGATAAAAGCCTTCCGCAAGGAACTGTTGTGGGTATGCGCAGAAAAAACGGAAAGCTCTGTGCTGTGGTCGATCCGGGAGATGTACATACGATGATGATAGGTGCTGCCGGTGTAGGTAAAACCGCTTGCTTTTTGTATCCGAACCTTGAATATGCGTGTGCATCGGGAATGAGTTTTCTTTCAACAGATACCAAAGGTGATCTTGCACGAAATTACGGAAGTGTGTGCAAAGAATACGGATATAATGTTGCGGTAATTGATTTGAGAAATCCTGTACAGAGCGATACCTTTAATATGCTGTCAATGGTAAATAAATATATGGATGCATACCAAAAGACAAACGAATTGTCTGATAAAGCTAAGGCAGAAAAATACGCAAAGATTACTGCAAAAACAATCATATATTCAGGCGAGGGAGATGCATCAAGCTATGGACAAAATGCATTCTTCTATGATGCTGCAGAAGGTCTTTTAACTTCGGTAATACTTCTTGTTGCCGAATACTGTAAACCAGAAGAAAGACACATTATATCGGTTTTTAAAATGATTCAGGATCTTCTTGCACCAAGTAATTCCGATACCAAAACAAGTAAGAAAATGACACAGTTCCAGATACTTATGACAAAGCTTCCCGATACGCATAAAGCAAAATGGTTTGCAGGTGCAGCTCTTAATACTTCCGAACAGGCAATGCAGTCAGTTCTTTCAACTGCACTGTCAAGACTTAATGCCTTTCTTGATTCAGAAATGGAACAGATCCTGTGCTTTGATACTGCCATTGATGCAGAGAAATTTTGTAACACAAAATCAGCGCTGTTTCTTATTATGCCTGAAGAAGATAACACCAAGTATTTCCTTATATCTCTTATAGTTCAGCAGCTCTACAGAGAGATGCTTGCTATTGCTGATGAAAGCGATGGCAAACTAAAAAATAGAGTTATGTTCTATCTTGATGAGATAGGTACCATACCTAAAATCGATTCAGCCGAAATGATGTTCTCTGCAGGCAGATCCCGAAGAATAAGTATTATTGCCATCATTCAGTCAAAGGCACAGCTTGAAAAAAACTATGGTAAAGAGGGTGCTGAAATAATATGGGATAACTGTCAGCTAACCGTATTCGGTGGCTTTGCTCCAAACTCCGAAACTGCAGAAGTAATGAGTAAAAACCTTGGTGAGCAGACCATTATGTCAGGTTCAATAACACAATCTAAAGGTGATGGCTCACGAAGTCTGCAAATGATGTCAAGACCTCTTATGACAGTTGATGAGCTTAAAACCTTGCCAAGATTTCATTTTATAATCACAAAAACAGGATGCCATCCTATGAGGACAAAACTAGACCTTTTCTTTAACTGGGGCATAGAACTTAAAACAGAATACACAGTAGAAAAGAAAGCTGTTCGTGAAGTTCATTATGCCGGTAAAGACGGTCTTATGCTTGAAATTGAACTCAGAGAGGGTAGAAAGTTTGTTGAAGAAACAAGTTCAAAAGCATCGGGAAGTGCATCAGGAGGGCAAAATATGACTCCAGTTAATGATACAGAGTCGGATATAGATGAAATAGAAATTTCGGAAATGAGAGAAGTTAAAAAGGAGGACTATGAAATAGATGCCATTGCAAAGCAACACAAAGCAAGACCGAGTTAAAGAACTGTATGTTGCCGATCTTCCTTCAAGAGCTTGTAGTGTATATTACTATCTGTTTCATAAATGCTATAATAAAGATTCCTGCTTTCCTGCAATATCCACCATCTGCCGTGAAACAAAACTTTCAAGAAGTACGGTGAAAAGAGCATTGGATGATTTGAGGAAAGCAGGATTTATATCCAAAGAAAGACGATACAGGCATGATGGAGGAAACAGCAGTAATCTTTATAACTTAGGCGATTAAAAAATATATAAAATCATTAATACGCAATCTTTATGTCCATTTGCTGAACCGAGGTAGGTTCATGGTGAACCTACAATAAGACTAAATATATATTAAGGGATACAGAAAAAGAAATAAATTAAATACATAGTATTAATATATGCGAAATGAAATCTTGAAAATATTGACGAAATGTGTTAGAATACCTTGGGTATGAAATTCATCATAAGCAAAGGTAGATGTGCGATGCAGCAAAATGATAAAAAATGCACAATAGAATATATTCCCGGCAAACCGGTACTTCGTTTGTCAGAAGTAGTGTATTTCTATCTGGTTTATCTTGTTCCCAAAGGAAGACTTACACAGTATAACGATGTTATTGGATATCTCAAAACAAAGTTCGGGGACTATCATATAGAGCTACACAGACCGCTTAATGTATCTTGGGATTATTGGTGTAAGTTTATTGATTATGTTCCGTTTCATCGGGTAGTATCTTCGGGTGGATTTATAGAACCGCTAAATAGAGATAAACTGATTTCTGAAGGATTTGAGCTTGAAGAAGTTAAAAAGCAAAATCGTGGTTGGAAAATAGTAAATCATAAGAAATATATGTTTGATTTCGAAAAAGAAACCGATGTAACTCTTGATTATTTAAAAAAGATCAATGAAGAAGGAGACTTTGAGGTATCTCAAAATTAGTATGCTATTACCCAATTGTAATAGATTATCCGTAAAAAGAATGGAGGGGAAATGATGAATAAAGGCGAATTAATTGAAGCAATTGTTGCAAAAACAGGTGCTACAAAGAAAGATGCTGAAGCTATTGTAAAAGCAACATTTGATACAATCACAGAAGCAATGGTTAAGGGTGATAAAGTTGCCCTTGTGGGATTTGGTAATTTTGAAGTTCGTGAAAGAGCTGCAAGAACCGGAAAGAATCCTCAGACCGGAGCAGAAATTAAAATTGCTGCTTGCAAAGCTCCTGCTTTCAAGCCCGGCAAGGCTCTTAAAGATGCAGTAAATAAGTAATCAAAAAAATGCCTGTTATATTCATAAGCGAATACAGCAGGCGTTTTTGATATTATTCATAATTGTTTTCACAGACGAAATCATCCATAACAAACCGGAGCTTATCAATACTTTTGTCAATATGCCAATGTCCGCAATACCATTTTTTATACTGAAGCTTATCTTCGATATCATCTAACCAATGCTCAGTACTTGTATCAACTGTGCTTTGGTCAATAAATGGGAGAAAAGTCTCTGTTGGTGTGTATTTGAAAGGACATGTGTGGCTTAATACAATATCAACATTCCAGTTGACACTATCTAATTTGTTTTGGACTCGTGCCTTTATTTCATCAGATGGCTGCTCATCAGGAAACCACTTACCATGCCCTTGCAGACGATAGAATTTGTCAACGGAATATGCACCGCCAAGAGCAATGTGTGATTGTCCGTCAAGATCATAAATCTCACCATCTTTAGCAAAAAGAATATTTGGGAATTCTTCTTCGTAATACACCGAACCTCCATGCCATTCCATCTCTTTGTAGGTATCAATTGTTTCAGGTCTCATTTCATGATTGCCGTGAATACAAAAGATTGTAATTCCAAACTGACCGTACTTACCTATATTTTTCTTGCGTGATAAATCACCTTTATCATTGCCGTAGTAATTTAGTCCTGCATCTCCAAGTATAACAATTATGTCACCCGGTTCTAAATTATTAAGTAAAATAAAATGTTTGATTTTTCTTGTTTCGCCGTGTGTATCACCTGTGTAGAAAACCATAGATAATCACCTCACAAATAAATTTTTGTGATTATAACATAAAAATTAAGAAAAGTCATCTCTATTCGAAAAATATTTATAAAATTTTGAATGTTTTCCAAATAGGTATGAAATTGTTTAATGTCTTCGTAGACTTTTAAAAATAGTTATGGTATAGTTTGTCCCTGACGAAAGGAAGGTGCAAAAATATACCCCATCATTGACAACACTCATAAAATATTATAAATGTAAAATGGTATAATAAAATACAAAAGGAGATGTTGCTGTATGATGAAAATAACGGTGGATTTAATTAAAAATTACCAAGAATACTTGACTGAGGAAGAAAAAAGCAGGTCAACAATCGAAAAGTACATCAGAGATATATCAGCATTCGATAAATGGATAGGGGATATGGAGCTTAGTAAAATAAAAGTCCTTGATTACAAAAAGGAACTGGTAGAAAAATATACTCCTGCAACTGTTAATTCTATTCTTGCAGCATTAAATAGCTTCTTTGATTATAACGAATGGTACTGCTTGAAAGTTAAAAGTTTAAAACTTCAACATGCTCTGTTCTGTCAGAAAGATAAAGAGCTTTCAAAGCATGAATACGAAAGATTGTTAAAAGCTGCAAAGGATAAAAGAAATGAAAGATTGTACTTAATAATGCAAACAATCTGCAGCACTGGAATAAGGGTATCAGAACTTAAATATGTTACCGTAGAAGCTGTAAAACAAGGTCAGGCAGTGGTGAAATTAAAAGGAAAGATAAGAGTTGTTATCTTCACAAAAGAACTCTGCAAAGTCCTTAAAAGATATGCTGAAGAACGCGGAATAAACGAAGGGATAATCTTTATCACAAGAACCGGAAAAGCAGTTGATAGATACAGCATCTGGAAATCAATGAAAAAACTGTGTGAATCAGCCGGAGTAAATTCTAAGAAAGTATTTCCTCATAATTTAAGACACTTGTTCGCCCGAACCTTTTACGGAATACAGAAAGATATAGTAAGACTTGCAGATATCCTTGGACACTCAAGTGTCAATACAACAAGAATCTATACCATCGAAAATGGTGATATGCATAGACTTCAAATGCATAAACTCGGACTTGTAAGAATGAATGTATAAAAAATACCACATAATCTGCATTATGTGGTAAAGATATTGAAAAGTATAGCAAAAATGAGTAAAAAAGTCAACGAAACAAGGGGTATATAAAAGGCAAAAATCAAAATTTCGTCAGTAATGCAATAAATCACACACAACAAATTGACCAATGTTATAAAAATAAAACCATTGGTCTGATGCTCTTTCAAAAATTGAAAATCAGATTGAATAAAACAAGCCGAATTTAACTGAAAGCAATTATTCAATTAAAAGTTTAGCCACATAATGCAGATTATGTGGCTATGTTAATTTTGGAGGCTTAAATATGAGCGAAAATGAATTAAGAAAACACAGATGTTGCTTCACAGGTCATAGACCAAATAAACTTAACCTTACTGAAAAAGAAGTAAAGAAACTACTTGAAAAAGCAATTGATGAAGCAATTGCAGATGGATATGTAACTTTCATAAGTGGTATGGCGCCCGGTGTGGATGTATGGGCAGCTGAGATAGTTTTAGACAGGAAGAGGAAGAATAAAAATCTGCACCTTGTTTGCGCTCTTCCACATCCTGGATTTGAAAAGAGAAGGAGTGAAGCTGAAAAACAGTTATTTGAAAATATATTACAAAAAGCAGATCTTGTAAAAATGATTAATGATCATTATTTTTCTGGTTGCTATCAAGTTAGAAATACTTGGATGGTAGATAGGTCAAATCTTGTTATATCAGTGTTCAGTGGTAAAAAAGGCGGAACGAAGAACACTATAGATTATGCATTTAAAAAAGGAGCGTTGATATATAGTGTACTTGATTAAAGAATTTAAAAATTGTATCCTTTTTAAAGTGGCTAATATGCTTTTTGAAGGAATATCGAGAATTTTAAAAAACACAATATGTCATGGTACTCAACTGCTCATCCGGTGCAAACAGTGTTGTTATAACCACAGGCGGTTTTTGATTTGCAGTTAGACCAAACCGCTATTAAAATAGCACCTCTGAAAATCAGAAGTGCTAAAAATTATTGTTTAAATTTGTTCAGTGTTTTTTGTCGTAAGTCTTATATAATGGTTATTTATTCAGCTCTTTACTTTGAGTGATTTTAGAAGGCAGAACACCAACATGCTTTTGAAATACTTTTGAAAAATATGACATGTTTTCAAAACCGCACTTGTATGCTGCTTCAGATACACTCATTCCATTTAAAATAAAAATATTTGCATTTCGGCATCTCACAGTATTAATATACGCAAAAAGTGTTTGCCCTGCATACTTTTTGAATTCTCTGACTAAATAATACTTACTTGTTGATGAATACTTTGCGATTTCATCTAATGTTATATGATTCATATAGTATTTGTTGACATATTTTATGGCTTTTTTTAAACATTCTATCGATGACTTTTCGGGAGTGTTTTCTGTTTCATTTGTGATTAAGTGTTTATCCAAAAGTTCTATTAGTAAAGAAAGGAGTATTTTCCTTAATTTCAATATGTATATTTGATGCGTCATGTTTTCCTTATTATTTGTGATATTAAGGAGTTGTTTGTATATATCCCAGATTTCTTCGTCGATAATTTTCTTTTCAAAATAGCAGTCGGATATGTCAATGCCAATTTCGTTATAAAAAGATTCGTATATAATGAGGTAGTCATATGTTACTGTGTTTCCGTTTTCACAGT
>JAZSHP010000023.1:0-10877 GCA_045533355.1 Candidatus Fimenecus sp. | reverse complement strand
ATGAAAAAGCTTATAAAAACAATTTCACTTTTTTCTATTCTTCTTGTTTTTGTTATCTCCGGAGCAGATGCGGCATTTTTTGAAGATGCAGAGAGAAGCAGATATGCTGATGATATACGCCTATTATGCAATCTAGGTATAGTCAACGGCGATGAGAATGGAAACTTTAATCCTGATAATTCTGTTAATCGTGTTGAGTTTTTGACTATTGTATTGAGAACTCTTTATGATGATACATCTTCTTATCTGTCAGCGGGAAATCAGTACGCATTTGATGATGTCTCCCCCGAACATTGGGCATATGATGAAGTGTGCTTTATGAGAATGATGGGGCTGACTGAAGGTATTGGAGACAATAAATTCGGTCCTGATGCAACAATCTCGCTCAAAGATGCTGTTAAAATTCTTGTAACTGCGGCAGGGTATGGTGAGGTTGCTGAACAGAGGGGAGGATATCCTGACGGATATCTTCAGATTGCTTATTCGATTGGTTTAATGGATAAGGCATCTGCTGCAAATGGTGAGGCAATGACAAGAGCAGAGGTTGCACACCTAATTGCAGGAGCTCTTGATGTTAAGGAAAACACAGACGACAGAAACACCTTGCTTGAAAGACGCAGATACACCCAGCTTGAGGGAGTTGTTGAAGCTGTCTTCGAGCTACAAATGGGGAAATCACTTGAAGAAGGACAGATACAGCTTGGCGGAGAAATTTATGAAACCGATGTAAAGCTTTTTCCGTGTTCTCAAATTGAGCTTGTGGGAAGAAGAGTGGTTGCCTACTATTCTCCACGTGATGAAAAGATTATCCACATCGCTTTAAAAGGCAAGCAGAACGGACTTGTTATCGAAAGTCGAAAAATTGTGGGAACGCCGACAGTTTCTGAATATAAATATGAGGACGAAAACGGAAAAACAAGAACGGCAAAAATAAGTAATGGCGTTGTAATAAAAAATGGTGAACTTCTCCCTTCCGGTTTAATTAATTCATCAGTACTGAAGCCGCCATCAGGTGAAGTGAATTTATTAGATACTGACGGAAATAGTGTGTATGACATTATCTATGTAAGAAGCTATGAATTGTGCATAGTAAGTGCGAATCAGGGAAATATTATATATGGACGACTCGGTAATCAGATAGACCTAAAAGATGTTGATGTTGTACATGTGTACGATGGAGATGTAGAGGTTTCTGTCAGCGATATTAAGCCTGATGATGTTCTGTCTGTTATGATTAGTCCAAGCGGTAAAAAAGTTTGGATATATATAAGCCGTGAAACAGCTGAAGGTAAAATTGAATCCACCTATGAGCACGGAGAAAACCTTGTATATGAAATAGACGGGGAAGACCGATACCTTACCAATGAATATAAGAATAAGATGAATTCTTCATACGGAGTTTCTATGAACCTCGGTGACTACAGAAAGATATATCTTGATATATATGGCGAAATTGCCTTTGCTGAGTCAATAGAAGCAGATAAAGAGTATCCTAATTATGCTTATCTTATAGAAGTAGATACGAGCTCCGCTAATTACTCATATGCGGCGGTTGTAAAGCTGCTTACAATGAACAACAAGATTGAGTATTTTGCAATACCGAATAATGAAAAAATACGTTTTGGCAGACTTACCGGAGGTAGCTATAAAGTTTCAAAAGAAGATGGCGATGAAATTGCAACTCAGCTTAAGTCGTATGTAAAGAAACTGATAACCTACGAATACGATGGTGATGTAACACTGACAAAAATTTGTGTTCCCGGAGCGAAAAATGATAGAGAGAATCTGTCGGAAGATGTCGGCGGTAATCATAGTTCAACGTATCAGAACCGAATTATTGACGATAAGTATTATGTAGATGCTGATACCGCCTGCTTTGGTGTACCATTTCAAGGAAAGTACGAAGAATATATGCAGGCAGGAAAGTATAATGATGTGTTCCCTTCGGGTAACAATAACATTTGTCTTTACGATATTGAGTCTGACGGCCGCATAGGTGCATTGATATGCTCGTCGACTGTTACAGATACTTATAACGAGTCAAAGGGACAATATGAAGTAGTACTTGATCATGTGAACTCACCTATCCTTTTTGTTAATAAGATAATTTCAATGCCGGATGAAAATGACAACTGGGAACGCTACGCTGTAGGATACCAATTAGGAATTGAAGTTAAAGTTCCTATTGGCAATAATCCAAACGGTAATTCAGAATCGCTTGATGTTATCAAGCCGGGAGTTGCGATACAGTATGAAACAAACTCGCTTGAACTTTCAAGAGCAACCACCTCTGAAGACAGCGAACGCATAATAATCGTCAAGAAGGTCTTCGACTTTACAGAAGACAATCCTTACAAAACAACATATGCATATAGTGATAATTATTATGTCAAAGTAGCTGGAGTGAGTGCTACATCTATTCGAGGTTTAGTATGCACATACGATATAATCAAGGATGTATCCAACGCAGCTATAATTCTTCAGCAAAGCTGAATTTCTATTCAAAAGAATAATGGTATAACCGTAATGAGTTATAATCGTTCAACAGGTGAGTTTGAACTTGCCGCAATTGAAGATTTGCAAATCGGTATGGAAATTTTCACACGTTGCAGATACTCTAATGCTATAGAGATAGTATATATGAAAGATTGATGTAGGGAGGTGGTTTATCGTGAAAAAGCTTACACAACTATTGTTGGTTGTCCTCTTTGTGTTTTACGGTTTATATGTTGCGGAAGCAAGTGAAATAACTTTTTCCGATTTAAGTGTGGATATTGAAAGTGCAGTAATACATAATTTGGTTTTGCCGCAGGAATGGGAAGGGGTACCTGTTTTTTGGGAAACAGATGGTACCTATATAGAAACAGACGGTACAGTCAACAGACCGTTTCCCAATGATGCACAGAATGTTGTTTTCACAGCTGAATACGGTGGTAATACGACCACATTCACTGTGACTGTAAAGGCATTTGAAAGTAAGAAAGACTTAGTGGAAACAGCTGCGTTATATCTTCCTTTTTCCACAATAAGTTCCGATGATTCTAATTTTATAACCGGTGACCTGTTTTTGCCGGGAGAAGGACTTTATGGCACCAAAATTATTTGGTTGTCGGATAATTCTTCTCTTATCAGAATCGAGTCTGACAACAACGGGAATTATGTAGGGAAGGTAAACCGTACTTTTTTTGGTGATGGTAATTACGGAGTGTGCCTGACAGCGGTGTTTTATTACGATAATGAATTTTTCGAAAAACATTTTTATCTGAATGTTGATGAGAATTCTATTGGAACTATATTGCCCGCGACATTAACCGGTGTTAGAGATGCATATCGTGATGAGTTTATCAAGCATAATGACATTTTCGATTTAAAAAGTGATTTGATATTACCAAATTCAGATAGCAATATATTAATTGAATATAGTTCGGGAAACACCGATTATGTAACGAATGAAGGTGTAGTCAAGCGTGATTTGAATTACGATAGAAGAGTCGAGTTTACTATCACCTTTACGCAGGCGTATTTAAAAACTTATTTAACTATACCTCTTGTGGTTACTTCGTATTCGAATGATGAAGTTGAAGAAATACCTGAGCTTGACTTGAAAAACATATTGGCACAAATAAGCAGGGAGCATAACCTTAATATGCTGATGGATAGTCTTTCTCTTAAAACAGTGGGGAATAACGGAAGCGTCATTACCTGGCACTCAAGTGATTCAACTGCGATGACGAATACGGGCGTTATCACCCGTGGCAGTGCCGATAAAAAAGTAACCTTGACGGCTACTGCAGAATTTAAAGGACATACATATACCGACACCATTGATGTAGTTGTCAGACGAAATACTGAACCTACTATATCAGACAGCCCGAACGCCGGAGCCGGCAGCGGAAGTAGCGGAGGTCGGGGAGAAAGTTTTTCTCCATCTGAGCCACCTGTGGTTAACGAAAAAATATATTTTTCCGATTTATCAAGTGACCATTGGGCGTATGAAAATATAATGAGTCTTGTTGATGCGAATGTAGTAAGCGGTTATAATGACAATACTTTCAAACCTGACAACGCTGTTTTAAGAGAAGAGTTTGTTAAAATGCTGCTTTTAGCTACAGATACTTATGAAAAAGGATTTAATTCAGATTTCGGGGATGTCCCGAATGACAGCTGGTATTATACATATGTGTCATGTGCATATGACAAGGGTATTGTTCAGGGAATCAGCGAACAATACTTCGGCAGCGGAGTTAAGATTTCAAGGCAGGATGCGGCTGTTATGATTTGCCGTGCGCTTGGAATTGAGGCTGAAAATGTGAACGAAACGGTATTTCCTGATTTTGAACAAATATCAGATTATGCACGGTCAGCTGTCTCTATTCTTTATGAAAGGAGGATAGTAAGCGGCGACGAGAAAGGTTTCTTTAATCCTAAAAATAATATTACTCGCGCCGAAGTCTCAAAAATACTTGACCTCATAAGGTGATTCTTAGAAAAATCAAAAAATTTTGAAAGGAATGAAAAAAATGAAAAAAATGCTTAAGAAAATTTTCGCAAGTATACTGACTATCGCTTTAATTGCTTCAGTATGCACTATGGTTCCCGTATTTGCTGAGAACGCAGAAGAAACTGCTGAAATGTATTTTGATAATACATATGCAGATCTTTGGAATTCCTCCGTTGGAAATAACTTTAATAATAATCTTCTTGTTTCAGAATCAACAACTGCTACCTATGGTGCTAAAATTCGCGTAAGTGGGACTCTGTCGTTAACTGTACAAAATGCCGTTAATGGCAATGCATCTCGATACGGTTACGTTTTTGGGGACGAAAATGAGCAGACTACCGACGATACTCTTGTTATAAGCTTACCCCAAGAAGACGGATACATGTTATCATCAGTTGGTGTTAGAGTTGTAGGTCCTTCAGGAGCTACTTCTATGGATCTTTTCGACTACTCTTTTAGCGGAGATAATAGTGCTTATACCAACGCAGGTTACAAAGCCTCAGGCTCGTTGGGTAATACGGATTCTACTGCTAAGCAAAAAGCTTTCAATCATACATTAAAAGTTCCTGCTGATGCTCATTATCTGAAAATAAAGTTGAATAGTAACTACAACGCTGATGGTGACTACTATGTAGGTGTTTTTGGTTTTACTTTTGCATACATCCCCGTTGGAAATTATGAAACCCTCTCTGTTAGCGCAACAACAGGAGGAAACTTAATAAACATTTTGAGTTCTGGCTTGCTCGATGAAGGTTCAACAAATTGGGTACTTCTACAGGATAAGGTAACAACTGGTAAACCGTTTGGTATAAATCTCATCAACGATACTTCCCCGAGAACCTCTATCCTGAAATTTCCTGACGGATGGAAATTTACAACGTTTAGTGCGATCCATTCTTTGAATGGTGGTACACAAAACCGAGTAGTAACCGTTGGACTCGGAACTGAGACTGCTGCTTTGAGTGTGGGTGATAGCAGCGGTGGAAGAACCCTTGCTTGCAGTTATCCAAGCGGACATAATGTTTTGAACTTCACGGGTTCCACATCGGTGACTTCAGGTTTCACAAATATTAATATTACTATGAAGAAAAGTGCACTCTCCACAAGTGTAGAAAATTCAGTAATAAACGCAGATAACGTAAGCGTAGACGTGAAAGTTTCCGATGTTTTTGCAAGTGATTACTCGACGATGGAACTTATCGTTGCGGGTTATGATGGTGATACGCTCGCAGGTGTTGATATAATACCGATTAATAAAAATGATGAAGAAACCTTAGAAAAAGGCTTTAAAGAGGTTACTGCAACATTACCTAAAAATACAACAATGGTAAGAGCATTCTTGTGGAAAGATCTTACAACACTTGTTCCGATTCTTCCCGCAACTCCTGCATTTACTGTTGAGTAATAATTAGTGTACTGTATACTTTAGTTTTTTCACGCTGCAGATATCTGTGTTGCCCCTTTTGGACGACACAGGTATCTGTGGGAATGAAAATGACGGTGGAAAAGGTTATGAAAAGGAGAAAACAATGAAAAAGAGAATTTTAGCACTTGCGTGCATAACAATGCTGCTTTTCAGTGGATGTGGCAGCAAGAAAACAGCAAAAAACACTGAGTATCCCGATTTTGATTTTAATGGATACCCCATGACAAATGCACCGAAGCTTACATATTGGAAACAACTTAATAAAAACTTGTCTGTTGTCGTTGATAATGAAGGCAAGTCACCTTTTGCTAAAGGATTGGAAGAAAGAACAGGTGTTGAGATTGAGTATCAGCACCCGGTTTCAGGTCAGGAAGGAACTTCATTAGGATTGATGATTGCTTCGGGTGAGCTTCCAGATATGATCGCATACAACTGGAAAACCTATAACGGTTCTCCACAGAAGAGTATAGATGACGGGGTTATTATTCCATTAAATGACTTAATGGAGGAATATGCACCCAACTTAACCAAATTTTTAAAAGAAAATCCTGAGATTGATAAAGCAGTAAAGACAGAAGAAGGAATCTATTATGCGGTTCCATTAATCAGGAATGGAAGAAGACTTTTAATATCTCAGGGACCAATGTACAGACGTGATCTTGCAAAGAAGGCTGGAATTAATGATTACCCGAAGAATATTGACGAAATAGAAGCTCTTTTGAGAGCCTATAAGGAAATCGGCGTTTCAAAACCACTTAGTTTTCAGGCTGGCGGAATCAATAACTTTATCTCGAATTTCGGTGTCATGGATGGTTTTCATTTAATAGATGACAAAGTAGTTTATGGACCTGCATTAAATGAATATAAAGAGGTTTTAGAAAGACTTAACAATTGGTATGAAGAAGGACTTCTTGATGTAAACTATTTCTCAAATGATGCTAATAAATTAAAAGCACAGATTTTGAATGGGGAAACCGCTATGACATATAACGGCGGTGGCTCGACCCTTTCTTTGTGGATCGAGGAAGCAAAAAAACAAGGGGTAGAGTTTGATATGGTGGGCTTTCCCTTTACTTCTGTAGCTGAAATGGGAGATAAGGGTGTGCATTCTATATCACCTATGTATCACGGAAATGATTCTGTTGCTATTACAACATCGTGTAAAAATCCTGCGGCAGCTTTGGCTTTCCTTGACTACGCTTATAGCGAAGAGGGCATGATTTACTACAACTTTGGTGAAGAGGGATTAACTCATACACTCGATGAAAATGGTGTCCCGGTATATACTGACATTATTAATAATAACCCTGACGGTTTAACTAAAGCCTCTGCTCTTGCGATGTATGCACATCCTACAATCGGAACGGGCTATCCTCAGGATGAAAGATATATGGACCAGAACTTCTCCTTGCCAAATCAGAAGGAGAGTCTTGATGCATGGTTAAGCGATTATGATAGCGTTATAAAGAATAATCTTCATTATTATTACATTGATGAGGCAGAACAAGAAGAACTTGCTATTATAAAAACGGATATTACCAAACATGTCAACACTGAAAGAGATAAATTTATTACCGGAAAAAGACCTATCAAAGAATTTGATAAGTATATAAAAGAATTGAAGGACTATGGATTAGACAGAATGCTTGAAATCATTCAAGCTGGGTATGACAGATATAAGAACAGCTAATTATTAAATTGCTAACCAGTCCCGTTTAAAGCATTGGCTTTAGGAGGGACTGGTTAGTACCTCGCGAAAGGAGTCAGGGTAGTGACGACATTAGCAACGAAAAAGATAAGAAAATTAAGAAAAGAAACTCAAGGCGAAAGAATATTTGATGTATTTAATGCTTTGTTTCTTATTTGTTTAGCTATAGTGATGATGTACCCGATATGGCATGTAATATGTGCATCACTAAGCGATTCAAGTATTTTAAGTTTAAATAACGGAACTTTTTTATTTCCTCTTAAAAGGGACGGGAGTTTTGGAATATCATTTGACGCATACAGGAGTATGTTTAAACATCCGTTAATTCTAAGTGCGTATTCAAACAGCATTTTTATACTTGTTGTTGGTACTGCAGTCAATGTAATAATGACATCGATTTGCGCTTATGTATTATCAACTAAAGGACCGATGTTAAAAAAACCACT
This sequence comes from Candidatus Fimenecus sp., assembly GCA_045533355.1. Lineage (GTDB taxonomy): Bacteria > Bacillota > Clostridia > Oscillospirales > Acutalibacteraceae > Fimenecus. The sequence continues at coordinate 2,796 of JAZSHP010000023.1, read as the reverse complement.
GACGTTGTTTATTATGTTTACAATGTTTTTTCACGGTGGAATGATACCATCATATTTGGTTAATACAAAAATTTTAGGACTTTATGACAGTGTTTGGGTATTGATCTTACCGGGTGCAATAAGTGTATACAATATGATTATTATGAGAACAAATTTTGAAGGTATCCCGGATGAACTAAAGGAAGCCGCTCGTATTGACGGAGCCGGGAATATGACTATATTGTTCAGAATCATACTACCGCTTTCAAAGGCAATAATAGCCGTTATGATTCTTTATTATGGTGTAGCGCATTGGAATTCATGGTTTAGTGCAGCAATCTATTTGAAGGATAGATCAAAATTCCCGTTACAGTTAGTTCTGAGAGAGATACTTATACAGAATGACACTGCCTCTATGACTGCAGGAGGTTCTTTTGACTCGGATGTGGCGGATATAGGCGAAACAATCAAGTACGCAACAATTGTGTTTGCAACAATTCCTATTCTTTGTGTTTATCCCTTCCTTCAAAAGTATTTCACAAAGGGTGTTATGGTTGGAGCCGTAAAAGGTTAAAACGGATTTAAAAAAAGGAGATGAAAAGCACGATGAATAAGGAAAAGACATTTAGACAACGAATTAAAAAAGACCTCAAAATGTATGGTTCACTATATCTTTTGATGCTTCCGATTATAATATGGTTTATATTGTTCCACTATTTACCAATGTATGGTGTAACGATAGCTTTTCAGGATTACAGACCCGCATTAGGATTCAGCGGCAGTGATTGGGTTGGATTCAAACATTTTGAAAGATTTTTTAGTTTACCGGTGTTCTGGCAACTTTTACGAAACACCCTTAGAATAAGCCTGACATCATTAGTCTTTGGATTTCCGGCTCCGATTCTTCTTGCACTGCTTCTAAATGAATTAAAGAGTGCAAAGCTTGGTAAGGTAATTCAAAACTGTACTTATATACCTCATTTCATATCAATGGTGGTTGCGTGCAGTATTATAAGACTATTCACAGCAGATACAGGAGTTATTGGTTCTCTTTATAATTCAATTACAGGTGCGTCAGGTAATATGCTTAATGATGCAGACAACTTCATTCCAATATACATCATCTCAAATATATGGAAGGAATGTGGTTGGGGTTCAATTATATATCTGGCTGCCTTAACAGGAATAGACCAATCCCTATACGAAGCAGCTGAGGTTGACGGAGCAGGCAAGCTGAGAAAGCTAATACATATCACATTACCGGGTATTGTTCCGACAATTGTTATTATGCTGATAATGAGAATGGGTTCTATTTTATCTGTTGGATACGAAAAAATACTTCTCCTGGAGAATAGTATGACACAAGAGGTCTCAGAAGTAATTTCTGTATATAACTACCGATTGGGACTTGTAAACCAACAGTGGAGCTATTCAGCTGCAGTTGGTTTATTCAATACCATTATCAACTTGATTTTTGTAAGAACAGCTAATGTTATAAGCCGTAAAGTAAATGGTTACGGATTATGGTAGGATAACTAATTGATAAAGTAATTAGATAAATAGACACGCTAATACATTTATAAATGTATTATTATAGGAATATAGAGAGAGGCAGAAAATGTGTATGTTAAGTGAATCGTGGATAAATGATACTTTTGATAAGGTTGAAAAAAAACTTAGTCGTTTGGCGACAGAGAAGAAGGGAACAATACCTTATTCAACCGGAGATGGAAAGATATATGATGATATGGTAGTAACTAAGGTATCTCGCTGGACTAACGGTTTCTGGCCCGGTATGATGTGGCTTATGTATGATATGACAAAAAAAGATGTCTACAAGGAAGCTGCAGAAGACACAGAAATTTTATTGGATGAGGCGTTTAAGCACTATGAAGACTTGCATCATGATGTTGGTTTTATGTGGCATATTTCTTCGGGAGCCAACTATCGTTTGACAGGAAACAGAGAATCTTATTTACGCAATATTTATGCTGCGAATATACTTGCTGGAAGATTTAATTTAAAAGGTGGATACATTCGTGCATGGAACGGCCAAAAAGAAGCAGGATATGCAATCATAGACTGTATGATGAATATACCGTTGTTGTATTGGGCTGCTAAAGAAACGGGGGATGACAGATTTAAATATATAGCAATAAGTCATGCCGATAAGACTATGAAGCACCATGTTAGAGAAGATGGCTCTGTTCATCATATTGTTAATTACAATCCCGAAAATGGCGAAGTGGTTGAGACATTATGTGGTCAAGGTAGTGGTGTTGGTTCTTCGTGGTCTCGAGGACAAGCGTGGGGAATATATGGATTCACATTAAGTTACATACATACAAAAGATGAAAAGTATTTAAACACTGCAAAGAGAATTGCTAACTACTTTATAGCTGCATGTTGCGAAGATTATCTTCCAAAGTCAGATTTCAGAAGCCCTGAGGAACCTGTTTTATATGATGCTTCTGCCGGTCTTATAGCAGCTTGCGGATTAATCGAACTTTCAAGGCAACTTGATGAGTATGAACGAAAAATGTATTATAATGCAGCATGTAATTTTATAAAGGCTATAGTTGATAAATTTGCAGACTGGTCTGATGACAGTGATGCAATCATCACTCATTGCTCGGAAAGATATAGCGATCAAACACACAAGACACTTGTTTATGCTGACTTTTATCTTGTTGAAGCTTTAAACAAGTTAAAAGGAACAAACACTTTTTTGTGGTAGACTTTTTGATGAGGTGATCTTATGCTGAAAACAAAAAAGGACTATATAGAGTGCTTAGAAAAAATAATAACTCCAGTGAA
>JAZSHP010000169.1:0-13236 GCA_045533355.1 Candidatus Fimenecus sp. | reverse complement strand
TCTGCCAATTCCATCACACCGGCATTTATGTGACCTTGATATTATATGAAATTAAGCATAGAATGTCAAGAGTCATTATAAATTTTATTTAAAATATACTCTTCCATTTGTCACTTTTTCTGAATGAAAAATAGTCATCTCCGTGTCCGATAATTATATGGTCACTCAGTTTCATACCAACCTTTGACAAAAGGTCAACCATTCCTATAGTTGCATCAACATCACTTCTTGATGGTGCGACAACACCCGAAGGATGATTGTGAATCAAGATAAGATTAGAACTATTATTATCAAGTGAAACTTTTACTATTTTACGAACATTCATAGGAGATGCATTAATTGTGCCCTCACTGATTAAACTGAATTCAAGCAATCTACAATTTGAATCAAGACACATAAGATATAACTGTTCATGGGTTACACCCTTATAATATGTTGATGCAAATTTAGCAACCAATTCACTTGTGTTAAGTATAACATCATCTTTGCTTAGCTTATCAACCTCATACTTTTTAAATAGCTCAGGCATAAGCTTTATCAAAGTCGCTGAACGTTCACCAATTCCTTTAACACCACATAATTCTTCAAAGCTTGCATCAAAAACACCTGAAAGTGAACCAAAAGTATTAATTAAATTATGCGCTTCTTCGTTTGTATCTTTCATAGGTATAGAATAAAAAAGCAACAATTCCAAAACATTATGGTCCTGAAAGTTATCAAGACCTTCATCTAAAAATCTTTGACGTAACCTGTCACGATGACCTTCGTGTATGTTTTTTGGTTGTTTACTTTTATCTTTAAACACTTTATCCTCTACAGGATACTTTTTGTTGATTTCATTTTTGTACCCGTCAGAGTTATGCTTTCCCATTCTATTTAAACACCCTTTTAATCTTTTTTTGCCATTTATATAAATAAATTGTTACAAGCCTTGTCAATAAAATATCATACATTAAAAACAGGATATTACCTGCTAACAACAATATCCAGATTGCGTATTTTGAAAATGACTCTATATCCTCGTAAGATATCATAAAAATCTTTGTGGATACAAAGTAAAATGCAATCATAGAGATATTGAATAAAACATATTTAAGCAACCAACATATAATCCCTTTGAAATGTTTTTCAAAAACACTTTTAATTATTGGGTAATATCCAAAAAACGCTATATACATTATTGCTGCTTCTTTATTCCCTAAAAGTAAAATTGAAATAATAGAAACAGACACATAAACAAATGTTGTAAATCCCCTGCCAAATTCAATGACCAGCACCATAAGAAATAATCCGGTTATCATCGGAATTGCATAGACAAGGCTTGATGTTATACCTGCCAGCATCATAAGGACAACGGACAATGCTGTTATAATTCCGCCAAGTGATACTTTGAAAGCAAGTGCTTTTTTACTATTCATATTCCGTCTACCTAATCCTTACAACAACACTCACAACACAAATTTGCACAAATAAGACCTGAGCATAATGCACAGATTCCGCCACCACCTGATTTTCTTGATGTTCTGTACCCACCTCGTGCGTTATTATTAAGAGCATTGAATGCTGCAGCATATTCCTGATTTGAAGGGTCCATTGAACAAGCATTTTTATAACAACTATATGCTTCATTCAGCCAACCACGACGTTGATGAATAACACCTTTAAGATAATACCATTCAGCATTTCGCAACTGTTGCGGAATTCCGTTTAACAACATTTCTGCATCTTCAATTCTTCCGGCATTAATACGTTGTCTTATATCTTCAAATTGAGAATCATTATAGTTATGTGTTTGTTGATTTGTATCAGACGAATATGATGATGTGCCACGTAATTCATTAATAATCGAGTCATAAGCACTATCAAGCTCATTCATTTTTTGTGTTTTTATATCTTCAGGCTCTTCGGAAAGAGTTATTTCTCTACCAATTCTTTTATATGCCTCTACAACATCTTTTTCGGTTGCGTTTGTTGTAACACCAAGAAACTCGTATGGATTATGCAACATCATCACCTCTGTTCTTTTCAATAATTCGTTCTAATTGCAGATTCAATCCGTCATATACAATATTTTCAATAATTTCAGTGAACTCATTTAATTGTTGCTCTTTTAAAATCTCAGTTAAAGCCCCAATAGACATATTTACAGACTTTGTTGCATCATCAACAAGATTATTCGAATTTTTAAATGGATTAAAAGATTTTGTTTTTATATCTTTATCATAATCATCAAAAGCATCAAGAAAATAAACTACTCTGCCTAATTGATAACCAAATTGTTTTGATTTTTCCTTATTCTCCCCTACTTCATCTAATGAAAAAAGTTCAGACAATATTTTACCTGACGGGTGAGCTGATTTATCAAGTGAAACATCGCTTTCGGATTCTGTTTTGAACTGTTCTTTCATACCGTTGTTAACGATTTCAAAGATTTCAGGGTATTTCTTTTTTGCCTTGTTTTTTATTAAAGAAAAATACGGATAAATGATATATAAAAGCATTCTTTTTAAGAATTTACTATCATAAAGATTATCCACTATTTTAAAATATGCCAGAATTACGGTTATGGCACAAGCAAGTTTATACACATTATTTTCACAGGTGATTTTCATACACTTTTTACAAGGGTTAAACGAGCATCGGGAGTTTGAAACATTAATTTTATCCTGTGACAAACCAAGCTTATACATCACATAAAATGCACCGTCATAGCTTAAAAGAAATCGTGATAAAAGACCATATTCCTTGCCCATTTCTTTACAAAGAGTGCAGTAAACACCTTTATATGCTTCGTATTCTTTGATTTTAAGTTCAGGTTTATTGATAGTCACATATCCGAACATAAATTATCTTGTAATCCCCTTTAATACGGTTCGTGCAACATAGGGTTTATTCATTGTATAAATATGAATTCCGTTCACACCGTTTGAGAGTAAATCGTTAATTTGCTTTATTGCAAAATCCAGTCCTGCTTTTTCTAAATCTTCAGGACTATCTTTATATTTTTCCAAAAATTCAGAAACTTCATTTGGTAATTTTGTTCCTGAAAGTGAACTAATTCTGTCAATCTGTTTTATATTGGTAATCGGCATAATTCCTGCGAAAACAGGTGCATAAATGCCTTTTTTACGGACTTTATCCATAAACGAATAAAAGATGTCGTTATCATAAAAAAGCTGTGTTATGAGAAAATCAACGCCATTGTCGACTTTGAGCTTTAAGTGGTCAATATCCTGGTCAAGGCTGTCGCATTCAGGGTGACATTCGGGATAACAAGCAACACCGATGTCAAAGTAGCCATATTCTTTGATATACTTTACAAGCTCATAAGCATATTCGTAATATTCACCATCAGGCTTCTCGAAATTTTGTGGAATATCCCCTCGCATAGCAAGAATGTTATCAATGTGATTTTCTTTTAATGTATCAAGAATTTCTTTGATTTTATCCTTTGGTGTTGATGCACAAGTGAGATGTGCTAATGCAGTTGTATCAAGTCGATTTTTAATAAGTGATGCAATTTTAGTTGTATATTGACTTGTGCCACCACCTGCACCGTATGTAACACTCATAAAATCAGGGTTGTAGGCAGCCAATTCCCTTACAGACCATTCAATGCTTTCAAAAGCAGAGTCGGTTTTTGGAGGGAAAACCTCAAAGGAAATAAGTTGGTCCTTAACCATAAGTTTTTCAGTAATTCTCATAAACATTCACCATAATTATAATATCACATTCCCCTTTTTTTAGCAATACAATGATAGTTTATTTACATATAATTTACAAAAATATAATGGCGAGGTCAAAGCCCCGCCATATGTTAAATATTTATTTTGATACAAAGAGTTTACTTGCGCTGATGATATCTTCGTTTGTGACTTTGCCTATTGAAACTGCATTAACTGCTTTTTCTGCTTCGGCAGTTACGTCACCATATGGTGTGTTGAGTTTACTGTTTACATATTCTGCAAGGCTTTCGCTCTTGAAGATTGCATTCTGTACTCGTATATTACCATATTTATCGAAGAATGTTCCGTTTTCACAATATACGGAAGTTTCTATTGCATTTTCGCATTCCCCGTTATACTGTGGAATATTGAGCTTTGAAATTACGTAGTAGTTTGCATCTGTTTCTTTTGCAGTTGTGAAGATTTGCTTTTTATTTTCTTCTGCATATTTTTTGAGAACAAATGCTGTTTCTGTTGAAACTTTACCACTAATCACGATTGTATCAGCTTTAAGTACTGCATCGAAATCAGTTGTGTTTTTCTGTTCGTTAAGTACGCTGAAGCGTCCACCCTTACAGAGAATACCGTTGTCAACTGGTAATGCTCTTGTAACAGTTGAGCCGATATAACGATAATCAACACTACAAAGGTTAGAACAGTTTGTGCAAATGCTGGTTTTTGAATTTTCCTTAACAGGAACACTCTTTGTAAATGAAGTCTTTTCGCGTAATGCACCTGTCGGACAAAGTGCCACACACTGACCACAAGCAATACAAGCAGTTTCCTTGAGTGGTTTAGAGAGTTCAGGCTCAACAAAAGTATTAAAACCACGATTGATAAGACCGATTGCAGATTTGCCCATAACCTCTTCACAAACTCTTACACAAAGACCACAAAGGACACATTTATCTGTATTTCTGCTGATAAGGTCATTTGCATTTTCCTGATTTCTGTTGTGCTTTTCTCCTGCAAATCTTGATGGTTTTACATCATAATTATTTGCATAAGAAATAAGTTTACATTCAAAGTAGTCGTGACAACCACATTCAAGGCAACGGTTTGCTTCTTTCTTTGCTATTTCTTCGCTGAAACCGAAATTAACTTCCTTGAAGTTGGTTTTTCGGTCAGCAGGTGTCATATGTGGCATTTTTGCTCGTGCTGATTTTTCGAATTTTGAATAGTCAATAGATTTACTATCCTGCTCAACGAAATATGGCTTTTTATAGCCTACTGTTTCACCGTTTAAGTATCTGTCGATTACAACTGATGCTTTTTGTGCCTCACCGATTGCTGCGATTGCAATATCAGCACCCTTGTTTGTAGCGTCACCAACTGCAAACACACCGTCAAGTGATGTTGTGAATCGGCTTTCATCTGCTGAAATTGTATTTTTGCGAGTTGCTTCAAGTATTTCGAAGCCATTGAGATTCGGATACTGTCCGATTGCCATAATTACACTATCAAGTGCAATTTCTTCCGTTGCACCTTCTATTGCAACAGGTCTGCGACGACCGCTTTCATCAGGTTCACCGAGTTCCATTTTCTGAAGAATTACACCGTTAAGTTTTCCGTTTTCACCTGTAAATTCAATAGGGTTAGTAAGGAATTTATAAACTACGCCCTCTTCTTCTGACTCAAGGATTTCCTGTGGGTCAGCAGGCATTTCGTCCTTTGTACGACGATAAATAACATATACATTTTCAGCACCAAGACGGACTGCCACACGACAAGCATCCATAGCAGTATTACCGCCACCACATACAGCAACATTTTTACCGATTTCCGGTTTGTTACCCAGGGCAACTTCACGAAGGAAGTCGATACCACCCCAAACGCCTTCTAAATCTTCACCTTGAACTCGCATTTTACTGCTGTTCCAAGCACCGATTGCCACAAGAGTCGCATCAAAATTGTTTTTGATTTCTTCAAATGTGATATCTTTACCGATATTTACATTATTTTTGAGTTCAACACCCATATCTTCAATGAGCTTGATTTCCTTATCAAGAACAGCCTTTGGAAGACGGTATTCAGGGATACCATAACGGAGCATACCACCCATTTGTGGCATCTGTTCAAATATAGTTACGCTGTGTCCCTGTTTACGAAGAAAATATGCTGCTGTAAGACCTGCAGGACCACCACCGATAACTGCAACCTTTTTATTTGTATCAGGTTCGATTTCAGGAATATATGTATCACCATTTAAATCCATATCTGCTACAAAACTTTTAAGGAATGCAATTGAAATAGGTTCATCAACATATTGTCTGCGACATTGTTTTTCACAAGGATGAGGACAAATTCTGCCGATTGATGCAGGAAGTGGTAATTTTTCTTTAATAAGCTTAACTGCCTCTGTATATTCACCATTATCAATAAGGCCAACATAACCTTGACAGTCTGTGCCTGCAGGACAAGCCTTGCTACAAGGTGCTACACAGTCACCTGTATGGTCAGAAAGAAGAAGTTCAAGAGCAACCTTTCGTGATGCCTTTACTCTTTCTGTCTGTGTATGTACTACCATACCATCACTTACTTTTGTTGAACAAGCACGAAGAAGCTTAGGAATACCTTCAACCTCAACTGTACAAAGACCACAAGCACCGTATAGTTCAACTCTGCCGTCGTAACAGAGATTTGGAATTTTTATTCCGTTCTGTGTGGCAACATTGAGTATTGTTGAGCCTTCTTGTGCTTCTATCTTTTTTCCGTCAATAGTTAATGTAATACTCAATTATTTCACCTCCACAGCATTGAATTTACATACTGATTTACAATTACCACACTTGATACATTGAGAATTATCAATAATATGTGGATTTTTTACTGTACCGCTGATAGCATTTACAGGACATTTCTTTGAGCAAAGAGTACATCCACGACACAAATCGGCATTAATTTCATATTTAAGAAGATTTGTACACTCGTGTGCAGCACATTTTTTATCTACAATATGCTCAACATATTCGTGTTTAAAGTATTTTAAAGTTGTAAGAACAGGGTTTGGTGCTGTTTGTCCAAGTCCGCACAATGCACCATCCTTAATTGCAAGACAAAGTTCTTCGAGGAGTTCAATATCGTCTTCCTTACCGTTACCCTCTGTAATACGAGTAAGAATTTCAAGCATTCTCTTTGTGCCAAGACGACAATGAACACATTTACCACAAGACTCTTTTGCAGTAAAGTCAAGGAAGAAACGAGCCATTTCAACCATACAAGTGCTGTCATCCATTACAACCATACCGCCTGAGCCCATAATTGCACCTGTTGCAGACAATGCTTTGTAGTCAATTACGGTATCAAGTAATTCCTCTGGAATACAGCCACCTGATGGACCACCCATCTGCACTGCCTTAAAGTTTTTATCATTCTTAATTCCGCCACCGATATCAAAAATAACATCACGGAGAGTTTTACCCATTGGAATTTCAACAAGTCCACCGCGTTTGATTTTACCTGTAAGAGCAAAAACCTTTGTTCCCTTGCTGTTCTCTGTTCCCATTGATGAGAAAGCATTACCACCATTTAGGATAATCCAGCTTACATTTGCAAAGGTTTCAACATTGTTGATGTTAGATGGCTTATGCCAGTAACCTGACTGTGCAGGGAAAGGTGGTTTAAGACGAGGCATACCACGAGAGCCCTCAAGAGACTCGATAAGTGCAGTTTCTTCACCACAAACAAATGCTCCTGCGCCTGCCTTGATTCTGAAATCACAAGAGAAGTCTGTTCCCATTATATTCTGACCGATAAAGCCTTTTGCCTTTGCTTGGTCGATTGCATTCTGAAGTCTGCGGATAGCAAGTGGATATTCAGCACGGACATAAACAATTGCTTCAGTTGCTCCAATAGCGTAAGCACCTATAAGCATACCTTCAATAAGGTTATGTGGGTCACCCTCAATAACGGCTCTATCCATAAATGCACCCGGGTCACCCTCGTCAGCATTACAGATAAGATATTTCTTATCCCCTGTTGACTGACGTGCAGCATTCCACTTAAACCAAGTTGGGAAACCCGCACCACCACGACCTGCAAGACCTGAAACCTTGATTTCATCAATTACATCTTCAGGTGACATTGATGTAAGCACTTTATTAAGTGCCTTATATCCGTCATCATTTGTATAATCTTCGATAATTTCAGGATTAATCACACCACAATGACGAAGTGCTATTCTTGTCTGTTTATCCAAAAATTGTTTGTCATCATCTGAAATCTCAAATTCTTTTACTGATGATAAATCGTTATTATTTACTGCTGTTGCGATTTTTTCTGCGATTTCACCATTAACCTTTACAAATCTGTGAAGACCGTCATCAGCATAGACATCAACAATAGGTTCAAGGTAACACATACCTATACAACCTGTTACTGTCAAATGATTATTATTAAAATCAAGGTTGGAATTAAGAATTTCATAGGCTTTCATAGCCCCGGCAGCAATACCGCAACTGCCCTGACCAACTGCAATTTTCATTATTCTTCCTCCCCTGTTTTTTCCTGTAATTCCTTAAATATAGCAACTGCTTTTTCAGGAGTTAATGAGCCATAAGTATCGTCATTTATCATCATAACAGGTGAAAGACTGCAACAACCAAGACAAGCAACATTTTTAAGTGTGAAAAGTCCGTCTTCAGTTGTTTCGCCGTCTTTAATTCCAAGATACTCATTGATTACCTTTTCAATCTGTAATGAACCGTTAACGTGACACGCTGTACCCTGACAAAGCATAATGAGATACTTACCCACAGGCTGTAAACGGAACTGTGAATAGAATGTTGCAACACCCATAATTTTAGTTACCTTAATGCCTGTTCGCTGTGAAATGTGTAAAATCACATCAACAGGAAGATATCCGTATATATCCTGTGCATTCTGTAAGATTGTAATAAGACTTCCCGGAACAGTTGCATATTTTTCAAGGCAAGGTTCAAGAAGTGAAAAATCCGTCGTATTCTGACAATTACAACTCATAATATACCTCCAAATATGTAAAAAACATCTACTCTATATAATAATACAAATTACCCTATTTTTCAATTAGAATTTTCTTGTAATTTCATCAAAAAAATTATCGACTTTGACAGCAAAAAAGTGTATAATACACATATAATAAATTCAAAAGCAGAATTGAGGTATAAGATTGAAGAAGTATTTGTACGAAATGCATTTTCACACCAAAAACACAAGCAATTGTGCCAATGTAAAAGCTGAAGTTGCTGTTGAAGAATATATCAAAGCAGGTTATGACGGACTCGTTGTAACTGACCATTTAAGTCCATCAACATTTATGAAATATGGCAGAGAGCTTTTATCGTGGAAAAAGAAAGTTGACTTTTTTCTTCGCGGTTATAAAGCTGCTAAAAAAACTGCAAACGGCAGAATTCCTGTGCTATTAGGTATGGAGCTTCGTTTTAATACAAGTGAAGGTGATAATGACTATCTTGTTTATGGTATTACGGAAGATTTTTTATATTCACACCCTGAACTTCTTAATCTTAACAGCAAAAAATTTTATGAGCTTTGTCAGAAAAACGGATTTTTAGTATTTCAGGCACATCCGTTCAGAATTGGTATGAAAGTGACAAACCCAAAGTATCTTGATGGCGTTGAAATTTTCAATGGTAACCCACGACACAATTCAAGTAACGATATTGCAGAAATGTGGGCAAAAAAATATGACCTTTTGGTCACATCGGGTTCTGATTATCACGAAATTGAAGATTTAGGTTCAGGCGGAATATGGTTTAATAAGGAAATTACCGATAATAAGACATTGGTTGAAGAATTAATGAACAAGGATTATGAATTAAAGAGAACATAAAGTAAAACTGAGGGAGTAAAAAATCTCCCTCAGTTATTTTTATAACATAAAATAAAACGGAGCCTTTTTCAAGACTCCGTTTCTTTTTAATAATTAATAATGTGATAAACCACAATCACAAACTTCATTTAATCTGAAAATCTTATTAAAGAAATTAATGATTTTCCAGAAGAAACCTATGATACCGCCTTTATGACAACTATGGTCACATTCTACTGATGGGTCAAGGAGTTCTTCGCATGCATCACAATAACCATCACCATCATTATCTGCGTGACCTGTTGCTTCAATTTCATTATCAACATATGTCTCACCGCAACAGCAAGTGTATGTTGTATAGCCGTTTTCTGTACAACTTGGAACTACTTTGTCTGTGTTATAGCTGTGAGAGTGAGGACCTTCGTAAACATCTGACATTTCTGTTGTGCCGTCAGCAAAGGTTACTTCACAAGCATAAAGACCATCTTCCGTTGCAGCATAAAGAGCATTTGTTGCACCGTCAATTGCTGTATATTCGTAATCATTGATATATGCTTTTACATATAAATCTTCATCATCAGGAAGCTTATATGTAGCAACTGTGTATACATCATCATATCCCACAGTAAACTCACAGGTATTTTCATCTTCTAAATCACAAGTTTGCCAAGTCGATGTTGCACCTGCAATTCCAACAGTTCCGACAAAACCTTCTGTAACCTCGATAGTAATTTTATCACCTGCATTAAGAGGAATAGAAAAATATTCATTAGTTGCATATGTACCCTCTAAATTACCTATATAAGCACCTGTCCATCCTTTTTCAGCATCATAGCTTGATACAGAACCCTCGATGCCCGAGACAACTTCTGCATTTTTGTCTGTAACTTCAGCAGTTGCACCACTTACTGAATACCACTGATATGTTGCGTCTGTTTCGTTATTGAGTTCAACATATGGTTCTTCTTTTGTTGGTTGATGAGTAATTGCATAACCATATTCAAGCATATCCGCTTCTAAAACAATACCATTGCCAAGAGTTACCGTACAACAGTAATCATTTCCAATAACCGGATTCTCAAGTTTAGCAGATTCTTCATCATCAATTGCTGTGTATCTATTGCCACTTACCTCTGCCTTTACATACACGTCTCCACTATTTACAAAAGTATATAATGAGTAATCACCATCCCAATCAACAGTCAATTCATAGGTTGTCTCCCCTGTTGACTCTACCCAAACACCGTTGTCTTCGGCATAGTCCCATAAGCCAACTCCGCCAGTATAGTCACCAATAATTTCAATCGATACTTCGTCACCTGCTTTAAGTGGAATTGTGAAATAGTCGTGTCCATAGTAATCCTTTTCAGAATAAGAAACACCTATCCATCCTTTTTCTTCATCATAAGATGATGTTCCCCAATCATAGCTTACAACATCGGCATTTTCGTCTGTGATTTCTTCTGTTATGTACTCTACCGTATACCACTGATATGTTGCGTCTGTATCATCATTGAGCTCAACATAAGGTTCTGATACTGTTGGCTGATGTGTTATTTTCACATTTTTGCTTACAACATAATCATATTCAACATTACCGTCATAGCAAGAAAGCTCAACATAATAGGTTTCACCTGCTTCTGCCTCAAATTCACAGTAAAAGTTATATGTATATTCGTAATCGTTGTCATCGTCATAAGCGATTTCGATACCATCAGCATTATAAATAGAAACATAAGGGTCAATATAGTTGTCATTACCGCCGTTATCCGAAACAACAACATATTCACCTGATACTTCAGGAATGAATTTAACCGTAACGGTTGCATCTTCTTCAGGTATGTATACTGTATCCCAGACATCAAGCTCTACAACTGTCATAGATATGTATTTGCCGCAGACGTCACAGGTTTCGTCGTGGTTTTCATCAATATGATTACAGATTTCACCACAGTTTTCACATATACCATCAACAAATTTATGGCCAAGAGCATCGGAATTATTATAATCATCAATCAATCCGTATACTGTGTTATATGCATCAATCGCATCTGTTGACATTGTTTCAAGGTCAATTGTATCAGGGTCAATAAGTTCAAAATCAACACTACCGTCACCAGAAATTGTCATTGCTCCAAAATAATCAAATTCAGAGCCTGTTGATGTGAGGATAACCTCTTCTTCATTTTTGTTTTCATAACTTTCTGACTCAATTATATCGTGTGAATGACCGTCAATGAAATAATCGATGCCACTTGTGTTTGAAATAATATCCGATGTACTCCAGCTATCTGTATTACCTGTATGTCCTACTGCAACAACAATATCAGCACCATTATTGATTGCATCATCAACACTTTCCTGAATGGTTTCATAAAAAATTTCGTTTGTCATAGCATCTGGATAAACAGGAAAGCCATAAATGAAATTACCATTTTCATCTTTAAAAATTGGCGTTGTTTCTTCAGTTATTGTTTCGGGAGTTGTAATACCAACAAAAGCTATCTGATAATCACCTACATCTTCAATGTAATATGGTTCAAAAACAGAGTCAGCAGTTGGAAGATGATAAAAGTTTGAGCTTGTATATTTATAGTTGGCTTTTGTTTCTGAAAGGTCAAGGAAAGCTTCCATACCATAACCAAATTCATTGTTACCGGGTACTGCATAGTCATATCCCACAGCATTCATAATATCAACAACAGCCTTACCTGCATTTAATGAACAGATATCATCATTTTTAATAGCATCACCGGCATCTACAGTAATAACTGTATAACCGTTAGCAATAAGTTCTGCTCTGTATGCAGCTAGATTTGCATAATCTTCAACAGCACAATGTACATCATTTGTATAAAGAATTACCACATCCGACTCTGAAGCCGAAGCAACAAAGGGAAAAGCAAATACTATCATTACAACTGACAAAATCAAAGATAAAAGTTTTTTCATTATTTTTCCTCCTAATTATTAAATGCTTGTTCGTTAACCTGTTTAATATATTCTTTGAATTCTTGGAAAATTCGACTACCGATTTTTCTGTAATCCATTGAAAGAACCTTTTGTATTTTACTTTTCCTTATTTCTTCAGGAACATTATAAATATACAATATGGCATCCAGTGCACCTGAAATTCTTACATCAAGCGGTGTTGATGTTTCAGTTATCATAAGCGTTGCATACTCAATGCCTGAAACAAGAATTTCTGCTTGTTTGAATTGTTCATCGGTCCAATCATGACAATATTCCGAAAACACCATTTTTGCTCTTTGTGAGTCGTTTTTACGAATAATCTCCAGTGTCATCGGACACTTATATGCCGACACAAATAAATCTCTGGCAGGCTCATTCTCTTCTGATGCCGAAGCCATTGCCATAAGCTCAAGACAAATCGCAAGAACATGACTTATTCCGTCATCAGCTTCCTCACGCATCATTTTCCATTGAAAATCACAAAGCATTTCAATAAGTACTGCTAAAAGATGTTCCTTTGAAGGAAAATAAAATGTAAGATTGCCAGGTGAAATACCAAGTTCATTACACAATGCTCTTGCCGATGTATTGGAATAACCATTTTCAAGAAACAGGTTAAGTGCTATTTGGATAATTTCCAACTTTGTCGTATTCAACCGTTTTTTTGCCATATTCCACCTCCAAAATACATTGTCTAGTACAAAGTCGGATCGTAGCCATGTCGTTCTG
>JAZSHP010000033.1:0-3998 GCA_045533355.1 Candidatus Fimenecus sp. | reverse complement strand
CCACCGATGCTATGACTGCAACCATCGAAGAAATCCCCTATGATATTCTTCACAAAATAACAAATCGTATCACAAATGAAGTAGACGGCATCAACCGCGTGCTTCTCGACCTCACTCCTAAGCCGATTGGGACTATAGAGTGGGAATAAGTAACCAAACCCTTGAAAGCCGCATAAAATAAGGCTTTGCGGGACTTTACAAACTGCAATGATACTAAAATGATACTATTTAACCATTGCAGGGAATAAATGCTAATAAAAACTATCCCCCTGAAAACGATAAAGTTTTCAGGGGGATTTTTGCGTCTATATGAAACTTTTTTATTCTTATAACTGAACGATGCGTTTGAATCCGGTTCCTTCTTTTTCGGGATAGGTATAACGCCATTGGTCGTACTCTTCTTTAGAAATTTCTCCGTCAATGAACTTCTGATACTCTTTCTGCCAAGCGGAAATCATTTTAAACATTTCTAAATAACTCTTGTTTTCAGTATCAAGAGTAATACATAACTGACCATCAATGTTATTCACTTTAAGACCATACATATCCTCAAGTGCAAATAATGTGTGCATTAAACCCATATATGAATCAATGTTAGGCACATCAAGAGCTGAAGGACACACATCAAGATGATGTGCGAAAGCTTTAATGACATCTTCCTTTGGTATTCTTGTTTCCGATTCATATTGAGCCACACGAACATCGGCAGCATTTTCAGGAAAGTTGAGCTTTAATCCTAACTCTTTCTGTGTAAACTTTCTTAAATTACGAAAGAACTTAATTCTCTGACCAATAGCCATAATAAACACCTCGCATATTAAACTTCTTAATTTAGTATAGCATACAAAATCAGAAAAATCAATAGATATTGTGAAATTAAATTAAAAAGTTTAGAAATTTCTCAAAAGGGGTTGACAAATACTAAGCAAATCTGTATAATGTAATTGATACTAAACATTTTAATTTAGTTCGAAATAAAACAAGGAGGTAAAACCTATGGAAAAAACATTATTTATGAGAGCCGCAGAAGTAGCTGAAGTGCTTGGAGTTTCCGAAACCTTATGCTTATAAACTTATTAAAAAGCTAAATGAGGAACTCAAAGCAAAGGGTTACCTCGTGATTGACGGCAGAATCAACCGTGAGTATTTTGCGGAAAAGGTTTATTCAAAAGAACATGGAAAGGAGGTGAAATAAATGCCGGCTTACAAAGACTCTAAAACGGGTAAATGGTATGCTTCGTTCTATCATACTAATTGGAATGGAGTCAGAGAAAAGAAAATGAAAAGGGGGTTTGAAACCAAAAAAGCTGCTCTTGATTGGGAAAGAGAGTTCTTAATGAAATCGGAAGCTAACCTTGATATGCGATTTGATTCTTTTGTTGAAATTTATATTGAAGATTTACAGCACAGAATCAAGGAGAACACTTTCGGTACAAAACAAAGTGTGATAAACAGTAAGATTTTACCTTTCTTTAGGAAGAAAAAGTTAAGTGAAATCACTGTGAAAGATGTTATCAAATGGCAAAATGAATTGTTAGCTTATGAAGACGAGGACGGAGATCCTTATGCACAGACTTATCTCAAGCAAATGCATAATCAGCTTACCGCAATTTTCAATCACGCAGTACGCTATTATAATCTGAAAGAGAATCCGGCAACCAAAGCAGGTCCTATTGGTGAAAAGGAAGCAGGCGAAATTATCTTTTGGACAAAAGAAGAATATTTGAAGTTTGCTGATACACTGATGCACAAACCTAAATCTTATTATGCATTTGAGATTTTGTATTGGTGCGGTATCCGAATGGGTGAACTTTTAGCTTTAACTCCTGAAGATTTTGATTTTGAAAAAGGAACACTCAGAATCAATAAATCGTATCAGAGAATAAAGAAAAGGGATGTAATAACACCGCCTAAAACCAAAAAGAGCAACAGAATCATAAAGATGCCTGAATTCCTTTGCGAAGAAATTAAAGAATATTTGAATATGTTATATGGCATAAGACCTACTGACAGAGTTTTCTTGATTTCAAAAAGTTTTCTCCATCACGAAATGGACAGAGGTTCACAAGCTGCAGGGGTTAAACGGATTAAGGTTCACGCACTCAGACATAGCCATGTAAGTCTTTTGATTGATATGGGATTCTCTGCAGTTGCAATAGCTGCTCGTGTGGGACACGAAAGTATTGATATTACATATAGATATGCTCACTTGTTTCCGACAACACAAAATGAAATGGCAAACAGACTTGATGATGAAAGGATTGATTCACTTGGAAAGAAAATTGGATAAAAGAGGTCGATGGAGAAACAAAACTACATCGTTTATGATGTCACCGGAGGAAAGAGCAGATTTGGATGTTCGTGTTAGTCTTTCAGGACTTACCAAGCAAGAATATATGGTAAGGCGCTTGCTTGAAAGAGATGTAATAGTTCAGCCAAGTTCAAGAATTTTCAAGGCTTTAAGAGACCAAATGACGGAAATTCTGAATGAACTCCGAAGAATTGAAAACGGCACAGGCGTAGATGCCGACTTGCTTGCCGTAATCGAAATTGTGGCGGTAACCTACAATGGTTTGCAAGAAAAGTAAAAGTCCCAAAGTATCGGCAAATACTTCGGGACTAAGGAATGTGGTAAACACTCCAAACTTTACACCAATAGTTTACCACATTCTTATTGAAAATTCAATAGGGAGGTGACGAAAAAATGTCAGCTTTGAAACTGATAAATATGCAGGATGTTGAGGTTGAAGAAGTAAAATGGCTGATTTATCCGTTCATTCCGTATGGAAAGATAACTATAATTCAAGGTGATCCCGGTGAGGGCAAGACTACTCTTGTGCTTCAGATTATAGCAAGGCTTACCAAGGGCGAAAGCATTGTAAATGAAGAAGCAAAAGAACCGATAAATGTTATCTATCAAACGGCAGAGGATGGATTGGCAGATACAATCAAACCCCGTCTGTTATCTGCTGATGCAGACTGTTCAAAGGTTCTTGTAATTGATGATAAAGATACAGCGCTTACAATGCGTGATGTTCGTCTTGAACAAGCTATTGTTGAAACAAATGCAAAGCTTGTTGTTTTAGATCCTATTCAAGGTTTCTTGGGCGCTGATGTCGATATGCACAGAGCAAATGAAATCAGACCTGTTATGAAGCATATTTCTGAGCTTGCAGAAAAGTATAAATGTGCCATTATCTTAATCGGGCACATGAATAAAAGCAGTATTGGAAAATCAGCATACAGAGGGTTAGGCTCCATTGACTTTCAAGCGGCAGCAAGAAGTGTGCTGATTGTCGGAAGAATCAAAGACGAGCCTGAAATCAGAGTTGTATGCCAAACCAAAAGTTCTCTTGCACCTGAAGCAAAATCTCTTGCTTTTAGATTAAGTGAAGAAAATGGGTTTGAGTGGATAGGTGAATATGATGTTACAGCAGATGAATTACTTTCGGGAACTGCTAAAGGTGCGAAGAAACAAGCGGCGATAGAGTTCCTTGAAAATATTCTTGCTAATGGACAGATGGCGCAGACAGAGATTACGGAACTTGCAAAACAAAAAGGCATTGCAGATAGAACCTTAAGAAACGCCAAAGACGAATTAGGGGTTAAATCAAAACGAGCAAATAATCAATGGTATTGGAGTCTTGATTAAAAGTAAGATGGCAAGATGACCTGTTTTATATAAAGGGGCATCTTGCCACCTTGAAAGGATGTGATAGGATATGAAGAAAATTCAAATCGAGCAAGAACTATTTATTCAAATAGTGAAATACTTTTATAGCGATGAATTTGGTTTTGATGATGACGATGTATGTGAACTTTATCACGACATCAAAAAAGGCATTGATAAAAAACTTGATGCCGTTTCAAGGCGAAGTTATTACAGTCAATATAAAACTGCAGACACACCAGAGGAACGTGAAAAAGCAACTCTGAAATATCTTGATGCGGTAGGAATGCACGAAGATTTCAGATTTTAATTTTACCTTAATTGCATA
>JAZSHP010000021.1:0-9940 GCA_045533355.1 Candidatus Fimenecus sp. | reverse complement strand
AATCAAGGAGGAAATTAAAAATGAACAAAACAATCCGAAAAGCTCTGTCAGCATTGCTTGCCATCGGCATACTGCTGACAACATCGCTGACAGCCTTTGCCGCAACAGCAGGAGACGTTAATGCCGACGGCAAGGTAAATTCAATAGATGCATTAAGCATCTTAAGCCACGCAGTAGGAATAACGCCGTCAAAATTTGACAAATCCGCTGCCGACCTTAACGCAGACGGAAAAATCAACTCTACCGATGCACTGATTGTCCTGAAAATCGCAGTCGGACTTGATGTTAATGTAATGAGTAAGGAAGATATTGTTAAACTCTACAATGACAGCGTTAATAAGGCTTGTAAGCAAAGCAAGTGCACTCTTGTTGTTTCAAATGACGTTGATGCCGTTGTCAACAAGGTTTTAATTGACGGCGAAGAAGATCCTGATTTTAACACGATTTTTTCAGATATACTTGAAAACGCAAAGTTTGAAGACGAAAAATTCACATTCTATAACGGCAAAACTCTCAACGGAGAAAAAGCCGAGGATCTGCTTTCATCAATAAGCCTCTCTGCAAGCGAAGTCAAAGCCGCAACGGCAAAGAAGCAGGATGGCGGATACAAGCTTACGTTCAGCCTTTATTCCAGAACAGAGGATCTGACGGATAACAACGATATGTCTGAGCTCTTCAATTTTAAAAGCTATATTGCCGAGTATCCGTTCACCGAAATAACCGCCGTTGTTGATTCAAACGGCAGAATTTCTTCCGTTGAGGCTCATATAGTTGCCAACCTCGAGGCAGAGGCAAACAACACAGATATGCAGCTTTATATGGATGTCAGCCTTACTCAGCATACAACCTACAAATTCTCATACTAAACCAAAAGGAGAGCTTCCGAGTCGTACTCTAAAGTACAAAAAGAGTTAATGTAGCAAAAACTGCATTAACTCTTACTTTTTTGCACTGTCACTAAAAGTGGTGAGTAAGTGCGCCTTTAACTTTAAGTGATATTCTTTCCTTCGGAAAGAGTGATATTATGCACTTTTCGGCATAGTGATATTGAAATCTTCGATTTCAGTGTTATTTTATTCGCATAAAACTGTCCGAAGGACAATAACACAATGCGTAGCATTATATAACTGCGAAGCAATAAAACTCGCCGTATGGCGAATAAAACTGGCGTTGTATCCTTACGGGTACAACGCCTAGGGTGCCTTTTTGTTGTTATTTTGTTCTGACAGATGCGATATATTCTGCCATTTCTCCAACTGTTTTATAATTAATAAAGTCAGTTGCTTTAAGGTCAACGCCAAAAACAGTTTTCACATCTGTTACAAGACACATTGTGTCAAATGAACTCATTTCGAGATCAGCGCGAAAATTGCTTTCGGGAGAGATGTCTTCGATTTCCACGTAGTTTTCAAGGATTTCAACAAGCTGTGTGAACTCTTGCATTCCGGTTTACCGTTCCTTTCTGCATCTGTAAGTGCGATTTTTTCGAGTATTTCACCGACTGTGATGTCAGGATTTTCTGCACCCATAACAAGTGCTTTTTCGATTTTAGTATAAAGAAGACGAAGGTCATATTCTGCAGGAGGCTCTTTTCTGTATTCAAAGCAGAAATCAAGACCCTTGTCCTGTCTTCTGTGTCTTATTGTAACATAAAGCGGAATCATTGTCGAGCCGTTATTGTACCAAATGCTCTTAACACTCTCTTCCATTTCCTCGTCAATGTATGTACTCTTCATAAGTGGCTGATATGAA
Organism: Candidatus Fimenecus sp.; assembly: GCA_045533355.1. Taxonomy (GTDB): domain Bacteria; phylum Bacillota; class Clostridia; order Oscillospirales; family Acutalibacteraceae; genus Fimenecus. Next base: position 8,188 of record JAZSHP010000021.1, on the reverse strand, counting down.
AGACCGAAGCTGTCATAAGTAGAGTCAGATTTTGCATCCTCAGGCATTGACTTGTGTCTTTCCTTAAGAGTATCCATAAAGCTTAAGCTTGCGTGCTGATACATTTCGTTCTGAACCTCGGAAATGCTCTGTACCGCACCAACGAAGGTTTCTTCAGGCTTGATAATACTTCTCATAGGAAGGAAGTTGATTCGAAGACCGCCTGATTTCTTTTCGGCAATTGTACCACGACGATTGATAATCATTTTGAAAGAAACATCTTCCTGATTATCGTTAAAGCAAGAAAGACCGGTACGAACACCCATTGAAAGCACAGCAAAGATTGAAAGATTTCGTTCTTCACAAAGCTTCATTATCTTCTGGCTGTCCTCTGCACTCATACTCAGGTTGAAAATGTCCGCATCAGGAAGACCGGAGTGAATGTCAGCATATCTCTGACCCGGATTCTGTTCCTGTTGAGCTTCCAGACGATTGTCAATCATAAAGTCAGTAAAGATTGGCTCGTCCGCCTTTGCAAGTGAATCATACCAATACTTTTTGTCAATTTCGAATTGTTCAGATTCGAGATATTCAAGCTCTTTTTCGAGAACAGGAATATATGGTCTCATTGGCTTCGGATAAGCAGTGCCCTGAGTCTTGCTCTTATAGATTTCAATAACATCATTTAAGAACATCTTAACTGAATAAGCGTCCATTGCAAGGTGGTGGAATCTGATAAAAAGACCCTTGTAACCATCCTTGAACTTGACAACTGCAATCTTATGAACCTCACATTCATAATAAGGAATGTTCTGTCTTGAGATTTTTGTAAGCTCTTCTTCAGCTTCTTCAATTGTCTTATGGCTGTAATCCCAATCCTCAATTTTGAGCTCACTCTTTTCAGTAACATACTGATGAAGATTAAGACTTACTTTTTTATCCTTTGTGAAACGAAGTCGCATTGTGTCACAACGCTCAATTGCCTCATAAACAGATTCCTTTAAAATGCCGATGTGCAAGTCGCCCTTCCAGTAATATCCGCAACCGATGTTGTTAACAGGATATCCTGAACCGTATTTAAGTGACATCAAGAACATCATTTTCTGTGAGTTAGAGAGAGGATATGCCTTAACCACCTGACCGTTTTTTAATTTCTTTTCAATCATTTTGTCTCGTCCTCCGCAAAGTTAACCTGAATTCTCTTGATTTTTCCTGTTGAAGTTCTTGGGAATGGAGTTTCTCTGATGACAAATGAGTGAATATGTCTGTCCGTATTAAGACCTGAATTTACTCTGTCAACAATTTTGCCGATTTCAGCAGGAATATCAGTAATTCCCATTGTAGTAGCAAGTGTCTCGTCAGGGAATATTTCTGCAATAATTGTATCCTTTTCACCACGGACAACAATTTCCTTTATGATTCCGTCGTCAACGAACTTGTTTTCAAGCTCTTCAGGAGAAATGTTTTCACCATTTGAAAGGATAATAAGATTTTTCTTTCTGCCAACAAGGTAGATGTGGTTATTTTCGATATAACCCAAGTCGCCTGTATGTAAAAATCCATCTTCAGTAAATGCTTCGGCAGTACGTTCAGGCTTTTTGTAGTAACCCTTCATAACTGAAGGACCCTTGACCTGAATTTCACCGTCAACAACTCTTACCTCGTCAACGCCTGTAAGCACACCGTTTGAATATTTATTATCCTCTGAGAAGTCAGATGTTGTGATACGAGGACTGCATTCGCTCATACCGTAACCCTGTCGGGCAGTGATACCGTATTTTGCAAATTCGTCAATCAACGCACCGCTTAAGAATGCGCTACCTGCAATAAATTTTGTAAGGCGTTTACCAACAACAAGCTCAGCAGCCTCACGTGGAGTAAGCTCAGGATGTTTTCTTTCCTGAATTTTAATTTTTGTAAGAATTGCCTTACAGAGAAGTGGAACAATTCTTGTGTTTGTCGGTTCAAATATAAGGAAGTTTCTGTAAATGTTAGGAAGTGCACCGTTAAGACAGATAGCACATCCGTCATAAAGCACCTTAAGCACGTCACAAGCATAACAGAAAACATGGTGCATAGGTAAAACAGAAAGGAAAACATCACCCTCGTCACCCTTGTACGCGTCATAACAAGAGTTTGAAGCAAGGTTGTGGTTTGTAAGCATAACACCCTTTCTCTCTCCTGTTGTACCTGATGTATAGATAATGAGAGCTGTTTCATAAGGGTCGATTTCCACATCGGAAAGATGAGCATATTCGCTCTGTGCAGAATATGTCTTGAAAATATTGTCAAACCAATGCCAGTCACCGAGGGAGACTATCTGGCGGATTCCGTTATATTTCTCCTGAATAACCTTTGCCTTGCTTAAAAATTCTTCTTCGCAGAAAAGCATCTGGATATCAGCATCTTGGAAAAGCTGACAAGCCTCTTCAACGGAAATATTAGGGTCAAATGGCACAACAACATTACCGCTGCAAATCATACCTGTAAGACAAGCGATATATTCGTAATTTGTCTTGCCGATAAATGCAATATGCATTCTTTCTTTTTCAAAAGTCTTGATATATCTGCTTACCGCAAAGCAGTCATCGCGAAATTCACGGAAGTTTTTGATGTGAATATCGGTTTCACGGAAAAATTTACAAAAATCCTTTTCACCATATTTTTCAGCGGCGAAATTCACGATATCTCTTACTGTCAAAAGCTGTGGTTTACTCATATCCTCAATTAAAACTCCTTGGTTTTATTTTGTATTCTGATAAAACAGGTATACATATCCTTTATAATGTGTTCATAATCCTTACAAATTTTACAATAATCATTGACAGATGTCAAGGTAATCGGGGTAAGTTTTACATATAAAAAAATGTGTAAAACTTTTACACTTTCGCAAAAAAATAAAAGTTTTTTTCTGCATTTATTATTTTGTATTGAACAATGCAGAATTTAATTGTATAATGTATCCATAAAATTAAAGGAGCAGTAATTATGAGTAAAAAATTATTGGCAATTATTCTTTCTGTAATTATGACTTTTTCTCTTTTCTGTTTACCTACAACAGCAACTGTAGAGTTTAAGGCTAAAGAGATAAATATTGAGAATTTGTTCTATATGTCTGTTGACACACTCATTCACAGAATTCTCACTGTGCTCAATCTTTTCTGGCCCGGATACGATGGCGAATGGGAGCAGGTTGAGGATTATGAGTCGGACTCTTTCTTAAAGGGTGAGGACAGCTTTGACACATCGGTCAAGAGCAATTCCGCATGGTATCTTGGTTATTCAGGTGCTTCATTGCTTGAGGGACTCGACATTATGAACGGTGACTATTACCTTGCAGGTTCACTTGAGGTTTTTGAGGGTAGAGTACCGCAGAAAATCAATGATGACCAGAGAGTTCGTGTTTATGCACTTTCTGACGGTGTCAGCGGTATAGTTGTACACGCAGTTATTGACGGCTTCGGTATGTCCCGTGGTGATGTTCAGGTTATCCGTACAAGACTTATGGAATATGCTGTGGCCAAGGGACTTGATGTAATCAGTGTGAATGTTTCCGTACTTCACCAGCACTCCTGCATTGACACTCTCGGTATGAATGTTCCTCTTTTGCCGGGACTTATCATCAATACATCCAATGCTATTTTGAACGGTCTTCTTGATGATATCAAGGTTCTGAAAAATCAGCAGTTTATGGACAACCTTTTTGATAAGACAACCGAATGTATGAAAACTGCAATCGGGGATATGAAAAAAGGTAATCTCTATTACGGATACACAGATGTTTCCGAGTACATGAGAGACGCTCGTGACCCTTGGTCATTTGACAGTAATATACACAGACTCCGTTTTGTGCCAAATGACGGTTCAAAGGAAACATGGATTCTTCAGGGCTCAATGCATTGTACCGGTATGGGTGCAGGTCCTGACGAATTAACTGCCGACTATCCGTATTATATTGAAAAGGCAATCAACGAAAAAACAGGTGCAAATGTTGTTTATGTAATTGGTGCAGAACTTGCAATCCGTCAGGAAAGAGAACTTACTGATGACGAAAATGCATCTGATATTGAGAAAATTGCGACTTATGGTTATGCTCTTGCTGACAAGGTAATGAAAATTAATAACGATATTAAGCTTAAGCCGGTTCTCAATGTGGCACACAGGGAAGTTTTCCTTAATATTGATAACGGAATTTTAACTCTTGCTGCTCGTCAGGATATTCTCACTCCTGTAATTGTCAAGGATGGCTTTAAATATGTAATGGTTACTGAAATCGGTTATATGGAATTGGGTAACGAAGTGGGAATCTTTATGTGTCCCGGTGAATTTGACCCGATGCTCATCTTTGGCGGACCTGAATCAGGTTCTGCTTCCTGGAAGGGTGAAACCTGGGATTACGCTCCGTTAACAGAGAAAGCAGATATTGATAATGTAATGGTTTATGGTCTTTGTAATGACCAGGCGGGTTATGTTCTTCGCGACAACGAATACCATTCACTTATCGGTGAAAATGAAGAAGTAAATATCCTCAGCAGAACTGCCGGTGCAACCTTTACAGAAGGCTTTGAAGAGCTTATTGACGAAGTGAAATAATTTCCTCTCCTGTAGATATATGTGTATTTTAACAAGCAATTTGTACACAATATCTGCAGGAGGTTTTTTTATGAAAAAATTTTTTGCATTGCTTCTTTCAATATCCCTTGTGCTTGTCCTCGTGGGATGTGGCAAGGATATGGGTAATAATTCGACACAGCCTATGACGGAGCAGAATTCTGACAGAGCAGTAAATTCAGGTGATGTGGAGCTTGATGTGACGGCAGAGCCTGTATCACAAGAGGAGTCAACCCTTGAAGCCGAAACAGAAAAGTCTGAAAATAAGGTGGGAAATAAAGAAACTACAACAAAAAATTCGGTTTCGGATAATCCTTCCCAATGGACAAAGGCACAGGTGGTGGAATTTTATAAAAATTCGGCAAAAAAATCAGATTCCCGGATTCAGTCATCACAGAAAATGATTCTCCATAAGCTTCAGGTCAAAAACAGCGGTCTTATGGGTGGCTTTATCAATATGGTTGAGCCCGTGATAAATACCGTAATCGGAAATAACGAAATAACCTTTAAGGGCATTACGGGAGGTTATAATAAACTTCAGGCATCTGATGCGAAAACCGCAAGGGCGTATAAGGACGGAAAGTACACAATTGTTGAAATGACTATGGTTGAACAGACTGACGGTATATACGGTAATGCCAATGAGGGCACTGTGGGACACGCAATCAGCGTTGTGGGTAATATTTCCGTTGTGACAGAGCAATTTCCCGCATTCAATGTTGATTTTGAGAACTCGGATATAAAAATTCATTACACAAAGCCTACTGTCAGGGTTAAAATTAACGAAAAGGGTATTATTGAAAAGGGTACCTGGAGCCATTATTCCAAAATTGATATAAAAAATCTTGTGATAAATAATATAAAAATTAATCAGGCAAATGCCGAAATTGAATATGCCATCAATACAGGTGGCGGATTTTAACAGAGCTCCCCTTTAAAGGGGAGTTTTTTAATTACAAAAAGAGCTTCTTTTCGTTGACAACGGGAGAAAATGGGGGTAAAATGGAATAAAGAATATTACTTGGAAAAGGAGAATGTGTTGTGGCAAAAGTACCTTTAACTCCCGAACAGGCAGAAATCAAAATGATGAAAAAGGAAAAAACAGCTTCTAATTTCAGGAGCTTTGTTGCAGTTGTTCTGGCTATTGCTATTACAGCAGGTGTTGTGTATTTTGGTAAAACAACAGCAGGAAACAAAATTACAACAGCTACACAAAGTGTTGCGCCTGAAAAACATGATGGTGGAAGCGGTGATTTCGGCACACAGGACCCGATTATAGATTCTGAAACAGAAGAACCTGTTGTTGATGAAAATGGTGAAACTGTGACAAATGGTGAAGGCCCAACACCTTCAGATGCTCCTCAGAAGGAAGAAGAAAAAGCACCACAGAGAGAGCTTCCTGAAAACCCTGCTGAATGGACAAAGGCTGAAGCAGTTGATTACTATAAAAAAGCGGCAGCAAAATCACACGCATCAGTTCAGTCATCACAGAAAATGATTCTTCATAAGCTTGAGGTCAAGAACAGTGGTTTGATTGGCGCATTCCTTAATACAATAAAACCGATTATTGATACAGTTATTAAGAATAACGAAACTACTTACGGCGGTGTCACAGGCGGATACACAAAGCTTACTGCTTCTGATGTTAAAACAATCAAGTCATATAAAGAGGGTAAATATACAATTATCGAAATGACTATGGTTGAGCAGACTGACGGCGTTTATGGCGATTTTCAGGGTGGTTCGGTTGGTCACGCAATCAATGTTTTAGGTAATGTGGCAACTGCAGCTGAGCAATTCCCTATGTTTGACATTAAGTTCGAAGAGGCTGATATTAAGGTTAATTACACAAAACCTACAGTCAAGGTCAGAATTAATGAAAACGGTATCATTGAAAAGGGTACATGGAGCTATTATTCAAAGATTTATATCAGAGACCTTGATATCAGCGGTATCATGGTAAAACACGCAGATGCAGATATTGAATACATAATCGTCATAGGTGGCGGATTTTAAAAAAGACTCCCGAGAGGCGTTGTATTCGTAAGGATACAACGCCAGTTTTATTCGCCATACGGCGAGTTTTGTAGCGAATAAAATAACACTGAAAGCGTCGGTTTCAATATCACTTTGCCGTAAGGCAAAATAGCACTGTGAGACTCGTCTCACAATATCACTTATTATTCTTATTTTTAAGATAGGTTAATTTTTAAAGTATATAACCTCGTTACGCACCTTTTTGAAAGTGTGTAACTCACTATGACACTTTCAACAGATAAGTGTCAATTTTTATATAAAAAGAAAGCAGCGAGTTTTTTTATGTGGAATTAATGGTAAATTATAATTTGTCGGTGTAATTGATTATTAATTTGGATATGAATCGTAGGGGACGATGCCCACATCGTCCCGTTCCAAAGTGTACTATTGACCTGCTTCGGGACGATGAAGGCATCGTCCCCTACATTTACAACCATATTGGTTATATTTTATAATCGCAACGCAGTTCCTCAATTACGAATTCCGAATTACGCATTACGAATTACCCCTACAAACTCCGATTTTCTAAAGCAATGTTTTAATTGACAAAATTGCAAAAAAAATGTAGAATATTTAATTGTGTAAATATGTAATTTGCAAAACAAAGACATATATTTTTTGGAGGAAAAATTATGAATCCTATCATCAGCAGAATGAATACTAATTTTGGTATTATGCTTGGCAGAACTGAACTTGCCAAATTGAAAATTTACGCTAAAAATGCGAACAAGGTTCAGGAAACTTTACTCAAGAAATTGATGAAGAAAAACAAGAAAACTGTATATGGTAAAAAGAATAATTTTGCCGATGTACATTGTTATGAGGATTACAAAAAACTTGTTCCGCTTTCAAATTACTATGATTATGACGAATATGTGCAGAGAATGGCAAAGGGTGAAAAGAACCTTAATACTGCTGCTTTTGTCCGTCGTTTTACAGAGTCATCAGGTAGTACAGGTAAGTCAAAGCTTGTTCCCCTTTCAGCGTGGGCAGAATGGGTTTGTCAGTGCTTCAGCTTCAGTGCGCCTGTTGGTTGTACATATAAATGGTTTAAGAGTCAGGGCAAAAAAATGCCTCCTCAGAAGGGCTTGCTCACTGCTGAGGTTAACTGTCGTAAGCTCGGTAACGGTAAGACTGTAAGCTGTCTTTCTTCAATTCCATTACTTAACCTCAGACCAATAGTTCCTATGATTGCAACTTCCCCTAAGGAATTGCAGTTTGCCGACGGCAATCTTGATTACGATTCACATTACCTTAAATTATTCTTTGCTTTGCAACACAAAAATGTAAGCTATCTCGGTACAATTTTCATCACAACACTCGAATCAATGTTCTTCTACCTTGAGGAAAACTGGGAGTCACTTTGTAACGACATAGAAACGGGTACAATCAACAAAAATGTCCGCATACCCGACGACATCAGGGTGAAGCTTGAAAAAAGACTCAGGCCCCGCCCCAAAAGAGCCGCAAAGCTCCGTGAGGAGTTCAGTAAGGGCTTTGATGTTTCACCCATCGTGCCGAGGATATGGCCGAAATGCGGCTGGATGTACGGTATGGGCAC
>JAZSHP010000051.1:0-6350 GCA_045533355.1 Candidatus Fimenecus sp. | reverse complement strand
TCATCAGATTCAATATATGAGAATTCTTTTCCCGTTATAATTGTTGATGCAGGTCACGGTGGTGAAGATGGCGGAGCTGTTGCCAATGACGGAACACTAGAAAAAAATATTAATCTAGATATATCACTAAAACTAAGAGATATAATGTCTGTCTTCGGCTATAAAATCAAGTCAATTCGTACAACAGATACTGACTTACATACAGAAGGTGACACCATACGACAGCGCAAGGTATCCGATATCAACCATAGATTTGATATAATGAATTCCTATGATAACTGTATATATGTAAGTGTTCACCAAAATAAATTCAGCGATTCAAGAATTCACGGAGCACAGACATTTTATTCACCTAACAACCAAGAATCTAAAACACTTGCTGACTTTATACAAAAATCAATATCAAGTCAGTTGCAGACCGATAATAAAAGAGTAATTAAAAAATCGGGAACAGATATTTTTCTGCTTTATAATGCAACAAAGCCTACTGTAATGGTTGAGTGTGGATTTATATCAAATGAAGAAGAATTAAAAAATCTGAAAAACATTAACTATCAACAGCAAATGGCAGTATCAATTGCTTTTGGAATAATAAATTATAATATTTCGGAGGTCTAAAATGGCTCAGAAGTCTAAATCAGTATATATTTGCAGTGAATGCGGTTACGAAACGCCTCGTTGGCTTGGTCAATGCCCAGGTTGTAACGAGTGGAATACTCTTAACGAAGAAATTAAAACAATTGTTAAGGATAAACCATTATCAAAAAGTCTTGTAGGCTCAAATAGAAGCAAGGCTTATCCGCTTAACGAAATTACTGCAGATACAGGTCACAGATATAACACAGGATTAAAGGAATTAAACCGTGTGCTTGGTGGTGGACTCGTTAAAGGCTCGGTTGTCCTTTTAAGCGGTGACCCAGGTATTGGTAAATCAACAATTCTTTTACAAATTTGTCAATATTTAGGTGAAGGATTGAAAATCTTATATGTTTCAGGTGAAGAATCTGCACATCAGATTAAGCTTCGTGCATCAAGATTGTCTGTTTCTACTGAAAATCTGTCTGTATTATGCGAAACAGATGCACAGTATATTTGCGAATATATTCAATCCAAAAAGACCGATGTAGTTATAATTGATTCTATTCAGACAATGGAAATAAGTGAGTTAAACTCATCACCGGGAAGCGTTACACAGGTAAGAGAATCAACAAATCTTTTTACAAGAACAGCAAAAATATCAAATATTCCGATTTTTCTTGTTGGGCATGTTAATAAAGACGGTAATATTGCAGGACCAAAAGTTCTTGAACATATTGTTGACTGTGTTTTATATTTTGAAGGTGACAGAAATACATCATACAGAATATTAAGAGCAGTTAAAAACCGTTTTGGTTCAACAAACGAAATCGGTGTATTTGAAATGCTTGATAATGGTCTTTGTGAGGTTGAAAACCCCTCTATGATGCTCATTTCAGGCAAACCGACAAATGTTTCAGGTACTTGTGTTGCATGTCTTATGGAGGGCTCAAGACCAATCCTTGCTGAAGTGCAAAGTCTTGTGACACCAAGTGGATTTGGTAACCCAAGACGCATGGCAACAGGTATTGAATATAACAGAATGGCAATGCTTATAGCGGTCCTTGAAAAAAGATGCGGATATTTCCTTGGAAATATGGATTGCTATACAAACGTTATAGGCGGGTTGCGAATTGACGAAACTGCAGCCGATTTATCAATTGCACTTGCTATTGTTTCAAGTCTTAAGGATGTTGTTGTGCCAGAAAAAACACTTGCATTCGGTGAAATAGGATTAGCAGGGGAGATTCGCTCTGTAAATTCCTGTGAACAGCGAATCAAAGAAGCGGCAAAGTTAGGCTTTGAAAAATGTGTCATTCCTTATCACAACTATTCTAAATTACCGAAATATCTTTTTAAAGAAATTGAAATTGTACCTGCAAAAAATATAAGACAAGCATTTGAGGCGATTATAAATTGAAGGTCAGATTTTTAAATAATCCCAATCTTCCTGAAAACAAGGTTACAACCGTATATGCAAACATTGACGAAATTACCCTTAAAACCACTTTTGATGAATTATCAATAAAAGTCGTTAATGTTAATGAAAATCCGTTTTTAGACTATCCCGTGAGTCATCATGCTGATATGTTGGCTAGTTATATCGGGAAATCTACATTTTTGTCGGATAAGCATCAAATTGAACTTTGTAAGTTTATAGAAGATAACAACGGGAAATCAGTTATAATTGATAATATTAAATCACCATATCCTAATGATTGCTTGTTGAATTTTGCCGATATAGGTGATTATATTATCTGTAATAAGTCGATTTTGACGGAGCAAATTTTTAATTTATTACCTAATAAAACTATTATTGATGTAAAACAAGGATATTCAAAATGTTCTGTTTGTATTTGTGGATATAACACTATCGTAACTGACGATATTTCGGTCTATAACGCCGTTTTACAGTATGATAATATAAATTCCCTTTTATTAGAAAAGGGGAGCGTACACATAAATAAATACGATTATGGCTTCATCGGTGGTTGTTGTGGATTGATTAACAAAAACTTATTATTGTTTAACGGTGATTTATCGTTACATTCAGACTTTGACAAAATTAAAAAATTCCTGTATGATAATAATGTAAATTACATTGATATTAAAGGGAAACCTTTAACAGATATAGGAAGTATTATTCCGATTATGGAAATAGATGGTGATTAAAATGAAAAAAGGATATTTTATTGCATATTTAGGCGCAGCAGCTACAATGGGGATTGTTTTTTCAAAAGCTAAAAAAATGACAAAAAAATATGGTCAACCATTGAAAGAGAAGAAAAAAACATCACCTGAAAAACTCGCAAAAACAGCAGAAAAAGGCATTGATTTTGTTACAAAAAAATTAGCAAAATAATGTATGTTTTCAGGCATCTCCTTGTATTGGGGATGCCATAAATATTTATGGAGTTACTATGAAAAAAGTAATCGTAATTGGTTGTCCGGGTAGCGGTAAAACAACCTTTGCAGAAAAATTGAATAGATGTACAGGGTTACCATTATATTATCTTGATGCAATATGGCATAAACCTGACAAAACTCATATTCCAAGAGAAGATTTTGACCAAAGAATATCAGAAATATTTAATACATCTAAATGGATAATTGACGGAAATTATAAAAGAACCATAGAAATACGTCTTAAAGAATGTGACACTGTTTTTCTTTTTGATTTACCAACTGAAATTTGTATTCAGGGTGCAACCGAAAGAATCGGTAAAGGTCGCTACGAAATGCCTTGGATAGAAACTGAATTAGACCCTGAATTTAAAAAATTCATTGAAGATTTTCCAAAAGACACATTACCTTATATTTATGAATTGCTTGAAAAATATAAAACAGAAAAACAAATTATTATTTTTAAATCAAGAGAAGAAGCTGATGAATTTATTAAAAGACAAATTAGCATAAACTTGATAAATTATATTAAAAACAACATTTTCCCTGAATACTCAAAAAATGAAAGTGGTCATGGGATTGAGCATATCAAATATGTAATTGACCGTTGTATACGATTTGCTGAACAGTTTGATAATATTGATTTAGACATGCTATATACTATTGCGGCATTTCATGATATTGGTCATCATATTGATAAGAAAAATCACGAAATATTATCTGCAAATATATTCTATGAAAATAAAGATATGAAGAATTTCTTCAATGATGAGCAGAGAATGATAATAAAAGAGGGGATAGAAGACCACAGAGCTTCTTCTGGAAATATTCCTCGTAGTGATTATGGAAAGATAATTTCTTCTGCTGACCGCTCAACTGATGTAAATGAATTTTTAAAAAGAACTCATTCATACACAATGAAACATCAACCTGATTTAACAAAAGATGAAATCGTTGAACGAGCTTATAATCATACAAAAGATAAATATGGTAAAGCTGGTTATGCAAAGAATTATGTTATTGATAAAGAATATAATATTTTTAAAAATCAGATTAATGAATTGCTGAACAATAAAGAAAAGTTCAAAGAGTATTATGTACAATTAAATAATTTATAATTATGTATCCCATAGGCATATGATTTATCCGGTGCCTATGGGATTTTTCATATTTTTAACTTAGGGGAAAGGTATGTTGAAAAGTTTTAGTAATTGTTGACATTGTTGAAAATTTATGATATAATTATACAAAATAAATATTTTGTATCAAATAGGGGAATAAAAATTATACAAAATACGGGAAATATTGCAATTTAACAGTTATATGGCAACAATTCTCTTAATTCTGCATTAACGCCTGATATTTGTACTTTCCACATATATCTTTACTCTAATGTAATTAAATTTACTTGTAATATAATATATTGTAGGTTCTGTATTTTTATTTTACTAATTATATATTTTGTTTTATAATTAAGTTACTACATCGTAAAAATAAATCCGATAATTTTATTTTAAATGTACTAAGTATCATTTTAAAAATTATTATTAGATTGTATTTTCATAAATTATAAGTTTTATTATGATATTATGTATGATAATTTAATTTTAACTAATCTAACAACTTATCAGTTTATGCCAGATTATATATAATTAAAATCTTTTTATTAAATACTGACTATCATAACAGGTTAAATACTTGGACTTATTTTATTTATATATAATCATTTTCTTTTTATAATATATTTATTTGTACTCTTTAATTAGGTCTCAAATACACAAACACATAATGTGAAATAAATATTATTTTGTGAAACGGTTTCACGGGAGGTAGTATGAAAAAAATTAATTTTGTTGGTCTTCCGGTTATTATCAAAGACTTTTTAGTTTATCTTGATGTAATTAAAAACAAGTCTGCATTAACTATTGAGGAATATAGTTCTGATTTACGATTATTCTTTAAATTCTTAAAATATTATAGAGGCATAGTCCCCTCTTCAGTGGAATTTGAAGATATAGATATTCTCGATATCGATGAAGAATTTGTAAAAACTGTTACTTTAAATGATGCCTATGCCTTCCTCTCCTACTGCAAAAATGAAAGAGATAATCAGGAAGCTGCCAGAGCAAGAAAAGTTTCATGTTTGCGTACATTTTTTAAATATCTTGATAAACAAAAAAACATAATTGATAGTAATCCAATGGAGGTTCTTGACTCTCCACGATTAAAAAAATCTCTCCCCAAGTATCTGACACTTGAAGAGAGTATAAGATTATTAAAATCAGTTGATGGAAAGCATAAAGAACGAGATTATTGTATTCTTGTATTTTTCTTAAATTGCGGTTTACGATTATCTGAACTTGTAAGTCTTAATTATAATGATATAAGAGATGACCATACTTTAAGAGTTACAGGTAAAGGTAATAAAGAACGAACTATTTATCTTAATGATGCTTGTCTTGATGCTTATGCTCAATATATGGCTGTAAGACCTGTTGACGGAGTTACAGCTATTGACCGTAACGCTTTATTTTTAAGTAGCAGAAATAAGCGTATAAGCCCTAAAACAGTTCAACATATAGTTTATGATTGTCTTGAAAAATGTGGTCTTGAGGGTTATTCAGTGCATAAATTAAGACATACAGCAGCAACCCTAATGTATCAGCATGGAAATGTTGATGTGCTGATATTAAAAGATATTTTAGGTCATGAAAATTTAGGTACAACCGAAATATATACTCATATAGTTGATGAACAATTAAAGAAAGCGTCTGAATCAAATCCGCTTGCTAATATTAAAATAGAACAATCTAAAACAGAGTAAATTTATTTGCAATTAACATTGTAATTATAGTATTAATTAAAATTGATATTAGATTGATTACTATCAGAAATGAATATCTCATTAAATACAGCCTGACAGATATATTGTTGGCTGTATTTTTATTTTTTAATAAATCTAATAAGTATTTACTCATATACAAACTTTCATTAGCAGCATATATTAATGAGGTATTACTTATTGCTAATAGTGGGTAAAGAAAGACCAAGCAAAACAAAATACCGTTTATATCATATTTATTGTACATCAATGAGGATAAATAACCAATGAAAATACACTTGATGATTATTGGAACATAAGTTAACGGTGCACCAAGAAGACTTGTACCGAGAAAAAACAAAGATATGTATAATATTGCATCTAATTTTAAATAAATCAAAAATATGGTGAAGAATTCTTTACATTGTAATTGTTTAATTATATCTATACATATTTCTGATACTTCATCTGTCTGATTATTTTTATATAACATACATCCAATAAATATTGATAATAAAGCAAAAAAAGTTAGCAATAATTTATTAAAATC
>JAZSHP010000081.1:0-2850 GCA_045533355.1 Candidatus Fimenecus sp. | reverse complement strand
GTTGCTTTAGCAATTTCATTCATTGGAAAACTTAAATCTTCCGGCATTTTAAGTTTATATCTTTCAAAGGTCTGTTTTGTTACATAAAAAATCATAGACCATACCTCATTTGCTCAAAGATTTATATGTTGGCAACAAGATCTTTTCGTATCTTGCTGTAATGTATGTCTTATAAAATTCCTTTTGCAAATCGGATATATAAATAATGTTATCAATAAATGCATTTATGAGGTCAATATCAATATTGGGCACAATTCTTAAAATTGCTTTGTTGCAATCCTCGTTTCCCATTGAAGAAATGAAATCATAGTAGTTGATTTTTCTGTCATTCAGTTTAATTGCGGATGTAGGGAATTGGAAAATACGGGCATTTAGTTCATCTTCGTTTTCTAAAATAGTTCTCATTATCTTTTCGTCTGCCTGTGGAAGCAAACAACTACCGCAATCAAAAACAGGTGCAATCTCAGATGTTTGAGTTTCATCATCGAACAAAAATCCCCAGTTACCATTGTGCCTGTCGAAATTGCCAAGTAAGGCATCTACTACAAACACATTCCAGAAATGCTTAAGCAATTCTTCGGGACTTACAAATTGTTGCTTTTCTATGGTTTCGATAACATCGGAAAGCTCTGTTCCTGTACCATTATGTTCAGAGTCAATAACGGTATTTTTTATAGAACAAAAATCATATAAGTTTTTATTTTTATCAGTAAAATCCTTGCATGCACAAACAATTTTCACCTTGCCATTTACAGTAAAGGTTCCAAGTTTTGTTTTTTGTGCTTTTATGCCTATCATATTAAATATACTGCTTGCTATATGCTCGCTAATTGAACTGTTGGTGTATGATAATTCTGTTGGCTTTTTATTTCCTGATGGAGGAAACTTAAGCATATATCTTTCACCTTCATATTCTACTGCAATTTTCTTTCCGTTTGCACCATTATATGCTCTGCCTATAATTCGCTTACAGTTTGTAAAATCAATTCTGTTTGCCATAATGTTACCTCCATAAATATTTCTGCCTTAAATAATCCGCATGCTCCGGCGTTATTAGTCCATCGCTAATTTCTGCCATATTGATGCTTCCGTAAAGTTCGCCCCAATAGCAATCTATCAAAGTGGAATTCTTTGATACGGCATCTTTGTATACATCCAAATCATGTTGTAGATATGAAGGAAGACCATACTCGTAGGAACGCTCTCTTGCAAGAGTTGTCATTCTGTCATCAAGCAGGCTCTCCATAGACACATTTAATACTTTTGCGATTTTATATAATGTTTCTCCGGAACACTTTTCAATGTTTGTTTTACCGTTGCACAATTCACTAAGTGTCGCATGGGGAATACCGGAGAGTTTTGCCAATCGGTATTTTGTCATTCCGATATTACTTAAAATTTCATTTATACTCATTTTCATCACCCTAATATATTCTATGCTATTATTATATCGCTATACCGAAATAAAATCAAGTAATTTTTGAAAATTTAGTTGAAATGCTAAAAACCCTTGTAAGAATGCATCTCACAAGGGTTTTATGATTTTTTGCTCTGTCTGTTATATTAGGTTGTAGTTGAGATTGATGTGATTTTGCCGTTTTGCTGAAAGACCCTGTATTTCTGGCTTTTACGCCACTTCAATATAAAAAGTTTCTATGTTACTCCTACTATATGTACTGTTGATTTCGACACGCAAAATTTTTTCGCTGCATCTCTCACTGTTGCTTTGTTCTCTACAATATAAGTTGCAAGTTCTAAAGCACGTTGTTCTATATAATCTTTCAAAAAAATCACCTCTTTGCTTCATATGATAAATAATATGAAACAAAGAGGTGAAGTATTATATTTTCTTTAAATTTTAATTATTTTAATAAAGAGACAGCATCTTTGATTGTTTTTTCATATGCCTCTTTTCCATACTTATCGACCTCAGCTTTGTTCTTTTCTCCGTGGGTCAGGCAACCTGCTCCGCCAATACAACCGCCCACGCAAGCCATACCTTCGATAAAGTTTGCATCTAAAACATTCTTGCTCTTTTTAAGAAGTGCTATTTTGCAAGCTTCAATACCGTCACACGGAATTGCTTTCAAATCAAAATCTATATTTTGTTCTTTCAATCCCTGTGCGACTGCATCAGAAAGTCCTCCTGAGCGAGCAAAAATTCTTCCGAAATAGGATGCATTATCCAAAACCTCTTCCTCAAGAGTTGTAATATCAATATCTCTGCTGTCATAAAGCGCCTGAAGTTCCTCAAATGTCAAGACTGCATCCACATAAGGCTTAACTTCTTCAAGTTGTGCCTCTGCTTTTTTTGCAGTACAAGGACCTATGAATATAACCTTTGAATCAGGCTCTTTATCTTTTATGTATTTTGCAAGTGTAGCCATTGGTGAAGGATTATGAGAAATATATTGCACCAAATCAGGAAATGCCGATTTGACATAGGCCACAAACGCAGGACAACATGAACTTGTTAAAAAGCCTTTCTCGCTCAATTCTTTCGACTCTGCCTGAGCCACCATATCAGCGCCAAGTGCCGCTTCAACAACAGTGAAAAATCCGAGCTCTTTAAGTCCTTTAATCACCTGACCGAGCTTAGCATATGTAAACTGGCTCGAAATTGAAGGCGCTACCATCGCATAAACCTTATAATTTTTGTTATTGTCGCTTTTCTTTATGATATTGACTACATCAAGTATATATGACTTATCCATTATCGCACCAAATGGGCACTGATATACGCAAGCTCCGCAGGCAATACATTTATTGTTATCAATTGCAGCAGCATTGTCGTCATTAATGGAAATCGCCTTTATCTTGCAAGCATTCTGACAAGGACGTTTACGGTTC
>JAZSHP010000035.1:0-11811 GCA_045533355.1 Candidatus Fimenecus sp. | reverse complement strand
ACTGCGGGACGATGTGGGGTGCGGGTGTCCGGTGGACACCTCTGCGAAGCAGAAGCACCGACCGAACCGGCAGATGAGACTCATCGTCCCCTACGATTCATATCCATTTTAATAATTAAGCTCCCCGACAAATTATAATTTATTGATAAAAATAACAACGGCAAGGAATTATCCCTGCCGTTAAATTTCTCATATAAAATTTTTCTATTATTTCTTTGGTTCTTTAAATGTGAAATTGCTACTTACATAGTTAGCGAAGTTGAATGTCTCATCATAGCCTTTTCCTTCCACACAAGCGTATTCTACTGCATAAATTTCACCATTTGATACGAAGAAATAATTTTCTGCATAATGAACAACTTTTCCGTCTTTATCTTCTATCTTATGAATACGAACGTGACTGTTAATACTTCCTGGAAGAACTGTTTCTTTTTTTTCAAGTGTATATTTACATTCTTCATATGCTGCAAATGATGGGTTTTTCTTTATAAGTTCAGCCATTGCAACTGAATCATTGATTTTTTCTCTGATTGCTTCGCTTTCTGAATCTAAAGCATCAAGGTATGTTTCTATTGTTTCGTCTTTTTTAAGGTCTGTATGCTTTGTAAACTTGATATAGCACTTATCGTCCGTATTATTCTTTACGACTCTGCCGTATTTGCTACCTGTCCAACCATCCGGAATATTCAACTTATAGTTTTTACCCTGAAGAAAGCCATCTCCGACTGTATCCTCATTCATAGGTAACCAGTATGTCTGTGGTTCGCCACCTTCTTCAGTAATTACTTCCTGATTCTGACGGTCTGTTACAAGAATAGCAATTTCGTTTCCGTCATTAATGACTAATTCGCCTTTATCGTCCCTATAAACAGGATATTTGCCACCATTGATTTTCATTGTTTCAATTTCTTTTTTACAAGCAGTAAATGCTGTTGCAATAAACACCATTGCCAAAGCTATTGCCATAATTTTTTTGTTCATATTTTTTCCTCCATTTTATGTTATCCCTAGAAAGGGGAGTACATACTGTTTTTTTAGCCGATTACTTCGGTGAATTGGGAATTCGCTTTAGGAATTATACCCATCCAGGTTTGTCCCGTATTAACCTTAAGCTTTTTACCATCAGACCCGATAAGTGTAAGCGGAGCACTCTGACCGGCTTTTATCCAGGTAATCCTTTGTCCCACACCTTCTGAAATGTAAAGGCCTGTTCCTCTCGATTCCTCAAGGTTCCATTCCTTGTGACCTTCTTTTGTGTCAAGCGTTGTCACCTCAGAATAAAGCACTATTACATTTTCAACGGCCATTTTATTTTGGTTGTTTCCATCCGTCATAATTTTATCATTCAAGTAGTTATAATACCTCTTATCTGCTTCATTATATTTGAAGGTGTATTTATAACCACCGGAGAATGTTACCTTTATTTCTGAACATAGTCCAGAAACAGAATTATCAAACTGAAGCTCTGTGCTGTCTTCCACTATAACATTGTATGGTGTCCATTTAGAAAGAGTCTGATTCACAGAATATCCAAATCTTTCAGTAGCTTTTTTGATGTAATCCTTTGCTGTATATGCTCTATGTTCAATTGCCGTTTGCCTTGTTGTATCTCTCTTAAAGTATGTATCAAACCATTTTGTTCCATCAATGTTATCAACCTTAAGATTTTCTATAGCCTGATATGCCAAATTAAGATTGACCTTTGAACCGTTACTGCCACCTATGTGAACATATATGGCATTCATACCGGCTGCGATTTCAACAAAATCGTGACGCGCACTTCTCACAGGACCTACCTTATCAGGTATCTTCTCCGCATCAGCATAAATCCACATCATTCTGGTTATGCCGCCCTCAACAACACCTTCTATTATAAGGTCAGGTGTTGTAATACCCCATTGCGGTCTTGCAGCAGGGGAGTTTTCAACCATAATTGCCACAGGCCTTGAGCCCTGTGACCCTTCGGATAAATCCGCTCTTCCTGTCAACGGATTTACGCCATAAGGTATATCGTTATTTGTATCAGCGTCATTTGTCTGACAACCTGCAAAAGAACTGATTAAAAGTACAACGGCAAGTAAAACACTGATTGTTCTGATAATCTTTTTCTTCATTTGTATATCTTTCTCCAAGAGAATAAACTATTTTTCTATTTTTGTCTTTCCGCCCATATACATCTGTAATGGCTTTGGAATATTAATACTTCCGTCCTCATTAAGATTGTTTTCAAGGAATGCAATCAACATTCTTGGCGGTGCAACTACTGTGTTATTAAGTGTATGTGCAAAATAGTTGCCATCCTTACCCTTAACTCTGATACCAAGACGTCTTGCCTGAGCATCTCCAAGGTTTGAACAAGAACCAACTTCGAAATATTTCTGCTGACGAGGACTCCATGCTTCAACGTCACAGCTCTTAACCTTTAAGTCTGCCAAGTCACCTGAACAACATTCAAGTGTTCTAACCGGAATATCAAGTGAACGGAAGAAATCAACGGAATTCTGCCAGAGTACATCGTACCATTTCATACTGTCTTCAGGCTTACAAACAACTATCATTTCCTGCTTTTCGAACTGGTGAATTCTATATACACCGCGTTCTTCAATACCGTGAGCACCAACTTCTTTTCTAAAACAAGGGGAGTAGCTTGTAAGTGTTTTTGGAAGTTCATTTTCAGGAGTGAATGTGTCAATAAACTTACCAATCATTGAGTGTTCGCTTGTACCGATAAGGTAAAGGTCTTCACCCTCAATCTTATACATCATATTTTCCATTTCAGCAAAACTCATAACGCCTGTTACAACATCGCTACGAATCATAAATGGTGGAATATAATAAGTAAAGCCTCTGTCAATCATAAAGTCTCTTGCATATGAGAGAATTGCTGAATGAAGTCTTGCAATATCACCGCAAAGATAGTAGAAACCGTTACCGCTTGTCTTTCTTGCACTATCAAGGTCGATGCCGTTAAGGTTTTCCATAATATCAACGTGGTATGGTACTTCAAAATCTGGTGTTACAGGTTCACCGTAACGCTGAATTTCAACATTTTCACTATCGTCCTTACCAATTGGAACGCTTTCATCAATGATATTTGGAATTACGAGCATAATCTTTCTGATTTCTGCTTCTAATTCGCCTTCTTTTACCTGAAGTGCAGCAAGTTCATCAGCCATATCCTTAACCTTTTGCTTTGCAACCTCTGCCTCGTCACGCTTGCCCTGTGCCATAAGTCCGCCGATTTCCTTACTTACGGAATTACGAAGGCCACGAAGCTCATCCGCTCTGCCTTTTGCTGCTCTGTATTCAGCGTCAAGCTCAATTACCTTATCAACAAGAGGAAGCTTGTCATCCTGAAACTTCTTCTTAATATTTTCCTTAACCACATCAGGGTTAGTTCTTAAAAATTTAATGTCTAACATCTTTATTCCACCTTACTTATCAAACTCTTTTGCCAATTGTGTCAAATCTTCTTTACCGAAGAACTCAAATTCAAGAGTTCCTTTATGCCCTGATGGTGACAAATAAACCTTAACTTTTCTGCCAAGGAGATTTGTAAGAGCAATTTCAACCTCGTCATAATATTTATCACGTTTTTTATCACGCTTCTTGGGTTTTGGTTTTTCTCCCTGGGAAGCATACTTAACCATCTTTTCAACCTGACGTACTGACAATTCCTGAGCAACTGTTGCCTGAGCAATTCTCAACATTTCTTTTTCATCATCAAGTCCTAATAAAGCTCTTGCATGACCTGCTGTAATCTTTCCTTCACTTAATATCTGAAGAATAGGTGAAGGAAGCTTCAATAATCTTAATGTGTTTGTTACTGCAGTTCTTGATTTACCAACCTTATCAGCAGCTTCTTCCTGAGTAAATCCATAGGATTCAATAAGAGATTTCAGGCCTTCTGCTTCTTCAACAGGGCTTAAGTCCTCACGCTGAAGGTTCTCTATGAGAGCAAAAACACTTGCTTCCTCGTCACTCATTTCTCTTATTGTAACAGGTACTTCAGTAAGTCCTGCCATACGGGCTGCGCGCCAACGTCTTTCACCTGCAATAAGCTGATAACTGCCATCCGTCATAGGACGAACAAGAATTGGTTGAATAATGCCATTCTGTTCAATACTTTTTGCAAGCTCTTCCAAACCATTTTCACTGAAATTTTTTCTTGGCTGATTTCTGTTAGGTTCAATTTCATTGATATTTAATGTAGCGCCGGAAATTTCATTCTCTGCTACTG
Source organism: Candidatus Fimenecus sp. (assembly GCA_045533355.1). Taxonomy (GTDB): domain Bacteria; phylum Bacillota; class Clostridia; order Oscillospirales; family Acutalibacteraceae; genus Fimenecus. The sequence continues at coordinate 7,571 of JAZSHP010000035.1, read as the reverse complement.
AATTATCAATAAAAAGAGAATCCATACCTCGGCCTAATCCACTCTTTTTAGCCATTTTCACACCTCATCGTTTTTGCTGCGACAAAAACTCTTCAGCAAATGCATCATAAGCAATTGCACCCTTAGAATTCTTATCATAGTACATAATTGGCTCACCAAATGAAGGCGCCTCTGAAAGTCTTACGTTTCTTGGAATTGTTGTTTTATAAACCTTGTTTGGGAAGAATTTTTTAATTTCTGTCACAACCTGTTGAGTGAGATTAAGTCTTCCGTCATACATAGTCTGCAAAACTCCCTCAAGCTCAATATGAGGGTTATATAATCTTTTCACCTGACGGACAGTTGCCATAAGCTGTGCAAGTCCTTCAAGTGCATAAAATTCACATTGTACAGGCACTAAAAACGTATCCGATGCAGTAAGTGCATTAATTGTAATTAACCCAAGAGATGGGGGACAGTCAAAGAAAATATAATCATATTTATCATAAAGCTGAGCCACCGCTACTTTTAAGCGACTTTCTCTCTTTTCAATTTCAATAAGCTCAACCTCTGCACCTGCAAGATTTAAATCAGCAGGCATAATGTCAACGTTCTTAAACTGTGTCTTTACAACTGCATCATTAGCATTGATGTCTTTTACGAGGACATCATAAGACGAATTTGCAATTTTTCTTTTGTTTATGCCAAATCCACTTGTAGAGTTGCCCTGTGGGTCGATATCCGCAAGTAAAACTTTATTTCCCTTTGCGCCAACTGCAGCAGCAAGGCTTACGGCAGTTGTAGTTTTACCCACACCGCCTTTTTGGTTAATTATTGAGACAACTTTTGCCAAAAATTCCACTCCAAAACAGTAAAAAAGCATATTTTTAATTGCCTTTTACCCAATTTTACATAAGTATATCACATTATTTTAGAAAATTAAAGTCAAAATCAAGATTTTTTATAAAAAAGAAACATTTACATAAAAATTGTTTCACGTGAAACAAAATTATACCTAAACAGCAAAAGACCCCTCTTACGAGGAGCCTTTCGCTGTGGATGTGGGGTGTGAAAGAGAAGGATATGGAGTGGCTTTCGCCACATTTATATAAAATCACTTGATATCGGGGGATACAAGTGGTTTTACCAAAGGCTAACGGCTGTTTACTACTTGTCTGTCTTCAATCTTTGGAATTCGAACAATATATTCTACATATTCATCCGTTTCTGTTTTTACTGAATCTGCATCAATACCAGCTCTGCGGATTGTATCAACCGCATTGTTCAGTGTGTTTATAAATATTCGTATATCCTTAAATCCTTTAAGAATTTGTCTTTTAGCCGGTTCGTTTTTTCTAAGCATCTGTTCTATCAATGATTCGCTTTCATTAACGGTCAGATGTCTGTCTATTATAATTGACAAAGCTCTCGCTCTCTGAACTTCATCTGTTAAAGATAATAATGCTCTTGCATGTCTTTCTGAAAGTCCTGCTCGGGAGATTTTATATCTCATTTCATCACTAAGCTTTAAAAGTCTTAATTTATTCGAAAGTGTAGATTGTGCTTTTCCTAATTTCTTACAAAGTTCTTCCTGGCTCATTCTATAATCACTAATCAGAAGAGCCATAGCTTCTGCTTCTTCAAAATAATCAAGATTCTGTCTTTGAAGATTTTCAATTACTGCAAACACCGCAGAATCCTCTTCTGAAATATTATTAACAATACAAGGAACCTTGTTCAGACCAATAAGTCTTGCCGCACGAAGTCTGCGCTCACCTGCAATCAATTCATATCTGCCATTTTCAAGTATCCTGACTAACAATGGCTGAAGAATTCCGTTTGATCGAATACTCTGTGCCAGACCTTCTAACTCTTCATAATCAAATCTTCTTCGTGGTTGATTAGGATTTGGAAGAATCTCTCCCTGCGGAATCATAATGATTTTGTTTTCTGTTTTTGCTTTATCATTGTTAAATTTTTTCATAATAAAAACCTCCGCAGTGCTTGTCCTTGTCTAAATCATAGCACTACAGAGGTCAGTTTGTAAAGAAAATCCGTTCGTCGTAAAACGACGCATTATCAAGAGTTTTCGTCATTATTTTAATGGTTTTTTGGCAATCTGTGCAGATGGTCGGGGGTATTTTGTCGGAGTTTGCGAATTCTTTTTTATTCTCACAATTCTTCGTGGCATATTTTCGACTAAATCAAACAAAATATCTTCTTCAACTTTTCCACCAAGAATACTTATTGCTTTTTTTGATTCATTAATTTCTTCATTACTGTCAGCTGATTTCATTGAAACAAAGCTTCCACCAATTTTAACAAAAGGTAGACAATACTCAGATAATACCGGAAGAGCAGCAACAGCACGAGCAGTTGCAAAATCATATTTTTCTCTGTACTTTGAAAGCTGTGCAGCTTCTTCTGCTCTCATATGAACAATTTCACCCTGAACACCACATTCGTTCAGAACGCCTTCAATAAAGCCTAATCTTTTCTTTGTACTGTCAAGGAAAGTCATATTGATATCAGGTCTTGCAAGTTTAAGAACTAATCCGGGAAAACCTGCGCCAGTTCCAACATCAATAATCTTTGCACCTTCAGGAATATCAACATATTTAAAAATAGAAAGGCAATCTGCAAAATGCTTTACCGTAACATCATCAGGTTCTTTTATTGCAGTAAGATTAAAGCTTTTATTAGTTTCAATAAGCATTTCTGCAAAAGTATCAAGGCGAGAAAATGCATCCTCATCAAGACCTATTTCAAATTTTTCTATTGTTTTATAAAGTAATTCTTTATTTAACATAATATTTTCCTTTATTTCTTTTCATATTTGCTTAAATGAATAAGCAACACTGATATATCTGACGGAGAAACACCACTTATTCGTGATGCCTGACCAACACTTTCAGGTCGTACTTTTTTTAACTTTTCTCTTGCTTCAAGTCGAAGAGAATAAACATCGTCATAATCCAAATCAGCAGGAATCTTTTTGACTTCAAGTCTTCTCATTTCGTCAACCTTTGCTTGTTGACGCTTAATATAACCTTCGTATTTAAGGTCAATTTCAACTTGTTCAAAAACATCTGCCGGTAATTCCGGTCTTGTTTTGTCAAATGGTGTAAGACATTCATAATCAAGCTGTGGTCTTTTAATAAGCTCCGCAAGTCTTATACCTGTTTTCATAGGTGCTGTTTCACGTGAAACAAGAACTTCGTTGATTTCTGTCGATGGAGCAATAGTAACGGACTCTACTCTTTCTCTTTCCTGTTTGATAAGTTCAAGCTTATTTTTGAACTTTTCATATCTTTCTTCTGAAATAAGTCCGATTTCATAACCATAATCAGTAAGTCTTATATCCGCATTGTCCTGACGGAGTAAAAGTCTGTATTCACTACGAGACGTCATCATTCTATATGGATCAGAACATCCTTTTGTTACAAGGTCATCAATAAGAGTGCCGATATATGAACTTGCTCTGTCAAGTATAAACGGTTCTTTACCCTGAATTTTGCGGACTGCATTAATACCTGCAATAAGGCCCTGTGCAGCAGCCTCCTCATATCCTGATGAGCCATTGAACTGACCTGCACCGTAAAGGTAAGGAATATCATTGAATTCAAGAGATGCTTTGAGTGCTAATGGGTCAACGCAATCGTATTCGATTGCATAAGCTGTTCGCATAACTTCAACATTTTCAAGGCCTTTAATACTCTTTAAAAATTTTAATTGTACATCTTCAGGAAGCGAAGATGACATTCCCTGAAGATATAATTCTTCTGTATCGAGTCCACAAGGTTCAATAAAAAGCTGATGTCTTTCTTTTTCTTCAAATCGTACAATCTTATCTTCAATACTCGGACAATATCTTGGCCCTACGCCTTCAATTTTACCGGAATAAAGAGGGGAGCGATGAATGTTTTCAAGAATAATTCTTTTTGTTTCCTCGTTAGTGTATGTAATATGACAAACCTCTTTATTTTCAGGTAGGTCAATAGTTTCATAAGAAAACGGAACAATTTTTTCATCACCTTCCTGAACTTCTAGTCCAGAAAAGTCAACACTGCGTCTATTAATTCGTGAAGGAGTACCTGTTTTAAATCTTCTTAAAGGAATATTCATTTTATAAAGTGCTTCCGAAAGGCGAGTTGCTGCAAACATACCATCAGGACCACTTTCATAAGAAATATCACCGATATAAATTCTGCCACCAAGGAAAGTACCTGTTGCAATAATAACTGCCTTTGCCTTATATATAGCTTCAAGCTGAGTTTTAAGGCAGAATAAATCGCCGTCCTTATATAAATCAACGATTTCTGCTTGTTTCATATCAAGGTTTTCCTGTAACTCCAAGGTATGTTTCATATATTTGGAATAGTCGCGTCTGTCAATCTGAGCACGCAAAGAATGAACCGCAGGACCTTTTCCTCGATTCAACATTCTTGTTTGTATTGAATTTTTATCAGCTGCCTTACCCATTTCACCACCAAGAGCATCAATTTCACGAACAAGATGACCCTTTGATGTACCACCGATTGACGGATTACATGGGAGGTTACCAACCCAATCCATATTTATAGTGAAAATAACAGTTGATGCACCAAGTCTTGCAGAAGCTAAAGCTGCTTCAATACCTGCGTGACCGGCACCAATAACCGCTATATCATATTCCTTTGCAAAATATTCCATAATATCTTTCCTTAAAAACAAAAACGGCAGTCGTATTCCTACCACCGCCGTTTATTTTTATTCTTCTGTTTTTGATGAACGAATTTCTACTTTTCCGTAAAGAACTGAACTGTCGATATCGCTCTTTGGTGTTCTGTCAGGAGAGATTTCAGGCTTATATGCTTCCTTTCTTTCTCTTCTGCCACCATTTCGGTTATTTCTGCCTCTGTTACCGCCATGGTTTTTTGCACCTTCAACAGGTGAAATAACAACACGTCTGTCGAGGTCAGAACCTATTGAATGAGATGTTGCACCTTCAACTTCCTGAACTGCTGTATGAATAATTCTTCTTTCATAAGGGTTCATTGGTTCAAGTGAAATATTTCTGCTCTGACGAACTGCTTTCATAGCAGTCTTTCTGGCAAGAATTCGAAGAGTTTCTTCTCTCTTTGCTCTGTAATTTCCAACATTAATTGAAACTCTCTTGTAACTTGAATTACCTTTATTTGCTACCATTCTTGCAAGGTACTGGATAGCATCAAGAGTTTCACCACGTTTACCGATAATAATGCCGTAATCTTCACCACAATCAAGTTCAAATGAAATTTCTTCATCATTTGATTTTTCTGTGATTGTGCATTCACTGATACCAAGTGAATTTACAATTTCTTTAATGTATTCTGCAGTTTTTCCATAGAGATTAGTCTCTGCCATTGGTTTTTCTTCTGCAGCTTCTTTTTCTTTAACAGGTTCTTTTACTTCCTGTTTCTTTGGTTCTGCCTTTTTTTCAGGCTTCTTTTCTTGTTTCTTTTCTTGTTTCTTTTCAGGTTTATTCTGTTTGTTCTGTTTTTTCTCCGGTTTAGGGTCAGGAACATTTACAGATACCTTTACCTTAGCAGGATTTCCGCCGAAAAGACCAAGGATTTTCTTTGTTGGAGTTTGTAAAACTTCAACAGTAAATTCATCAAAGTCGCTTAAGCCCAATTCGAGCATAGCAGCGGCTTTTGCCTCGTCAACCGTATTACCGGTTCCGATTGCCTCTTTAATCATATATTTATACCTCAGTTATTCTTCGTTTTTCTTTTCTGATACATTTTTAAGTATTTTTTCTCTTGCTCTACGGTTAATTGTTTCGTCAACCATCTGTTTTGCAAGTAATTTTTTTGGTGTCATTACCTGATTTGTAATAAGCATCTGAATAAATGAGAAGAAGCTTGAAAGGATGATGTATACACCAACGCTTGCAGGGAAAAGGAATGAGAAGTAAATACTCATAGCAGGTGTCATAAGTGACATACAACCCATTGATGGATTTTTTGCCATTTCAGGATTTGTCTTTTTCTGACGAAGCCATGTATAAACACCCATCATAAGTGATGTTATACCTGTAAGAATAGGGATGAGCCATAATAAATCCCAACCCATATCTGTTGAAGGTGTTCTTGAAAGGTCAATTCCAAAAAGAGTAAAATTATCTTTAAACATCTGAATCTTATTGATAACATCTTCTGGAATACCTGTTTTATCAAGTTTATCAAAATGCTGAATTGCAAGTAATTCAATCTGATATTCAAGATTTGAAGCCTTACCGATTACATCTTCCGGTAATGCACGAACTGCATCTTTAATGATGTTAAGTACATTTTCCGGGATTCTAAGAACGTAATCAAGAATTTTATAGTTTACAAAATAAACACCCATCATAATTGGGAACTGAATAAGCATACTTGAACAACCGCCGGTCATTGATGAATAACCTTCTTTTGCATAAAGCTCATTCATAGCTTCATTCATTTTCTGCTGGTTACCGGCATATTTTTCTCTTATTCTCTTAATTTTTGGTTGCATTCTTTGGGTCTTAACCATACCCTTTTGTTGCTTTATCGAGGACGGAAGTAAAATAAGCTTAACGCAAATTGTCATTAGCAACAATGATAAAATGTAGTTATCACTGATTTCATAGAAAAATCCAATAAGATAACCAAAAGGAATTGAAAATATTTCTCTTATAAAATCCATTTTGTCCTCCGAATTTTAAGGGACCACATTTTTAGTCTTTTTTTCTTTTTTTCTTTTCCGGAACAGGGTCATACCCTCCCGGAAATAGGGGATTACACCGTAAAAGTCTGGAAATAGCAAGAATGGAGCCTTTAAATGCTCCAAATCTTTCAACTGCTTCAACTGCATATTGCGAGCATGTAGGATAATAACGACAGCGTGGACCAAACAGAGGAGATATTTTTTTCTGATAAAATCTGATTATTTTAATTATCAGTTTTTTCATTTATAACTCCTGCCTGCTCTAACTGTGATAACATAAGTACTGCTAATTGAGTGCTCTTTATATATTTTGTTTTTGACCTTGCAACAAAAACAAAATCATAACTTCCACAAACTTTATCTTCTATCATACTATATGCTGCTCTGATAACTCGCCTTGCTCTGTTTCTTTCAACAGCATTTCCTATCTTTTTTGAAGTAGTTATTCCTACACGACAAATTCCCGCACGGTTTTTCATTACATAAGAAACCAGTGCAGGACCCTGAAATGATTTTCCTTTGCCGTAAATTCTGCGGAAATCACAGTTATTTTTAATCATTACTGTCTGTTTCAATTTTTTATCCTAATTGACATATTAATATGTCAACTGCTTTCTGCCCTTAGCTCTTCTGCGAGCAAGTACCTTTCTGCCGTTTCTGTCAGACATTCTCTTACGGAAGCCGTGTTCCATCTTGCGATGACGTTTCTTTGGCTGATAAGTTCTCTTCATTATTACTCCTCCGTTTCATAAATTATAGTCACACATTGTAATAATATCTGCGAGTAGCCATTATATAAGAATTTTGTCAACTTGTCAACTAATAAAATTTTTATATTTTTTTCAACATATTTTGTTTTTAATTTATTTATTTTGATTTTT
>JAZSHP010000119.1:0-22071 GCA_045533355.1 Candidatus Fimenecus sp. | reverse complement strand
TATCAATGCTATATCGTGAGTCCTTTATGGAAACAATACAGCCACCTCTTTTTTTTGAAATAACCGTTATTGGCTCACCTGCATAACAACCAAGTGAAAAGAGGAAAGCATCAAGGTCATCGTCATCAGTGACAATATCCTTGATAATGTATTCAATTCCTTCCTGTGCATTAGTTAAATTCATTTTACCCACCTAAATGTTGTATAAAATTAGCAAAGGCTAACTTTTTGATTAAATTTACAGTTAGCCTCTGCTAACCTCATAATATGGTACTATAAAAATAATGGCTTGTCAAGGAAAAATATGACTAAAAAGTATAAATTTATGAATAAAATTTTTCACCATAGACTATTTGGTATTAAATTTAAAATCCTCTATTATCTCTCTTGCCTGATGCAAATCAACATTGTAATCATTCAGGCATCCCGCCAAAGTAGCAACATCTTCTGCACAGTCGGAAATATCACAAGCATACTCCCTGCTTTTATCATGGTCCACCATTAAAATACCATAATTCTCCTCATTCAAATCATTTGATTTAACTTCGCATCTTAACAAATAATATTTCATAAAATCATCACCCAAACAAATATTGTGTCATTTTGACAATATTGTAACGCTTTTGTGTCAGTTTGTCAATATTTATATTGAAATATTATGAATATTATGTGTGGAAAAGTTATATAATGTAAACATATAAAAAATATAATACGATTTTAATAAAAACTATTGACAAAAACATAAAAGGAGTGTATTATATTAAAGCACTCGTGAGAGTCAAAGTAAATATCGCGGAGTAGAGCAGTTGGTAGCTCGTCGGGCTCATAACCCGAAGGTCGTTGGTTCAAGTCCTTCCTCCGCAACCAAATCAGATACCACTATTGATACAATTTGTGTTGATAGTGGTATCGTTGTTTTATATAGCATTTAAGCCATATAAAAGAATTAAGCGTTGCATTTGGGATTTTGTTGTCCCTCTTGCAACGCTTTCTTATTGCTTATTTACTTGATTGCATAGAAAATCTCTCTAACCTATCGTTAAATTACTGATAATCGTTAAACAGCTGAATGGTAATTAAACATTTGATTATTTTATGTTAGAAGTACGATTGTAAAGTCCTAACAAATATGGTAAAATAAATTGAGGTGTTCAAATTGACAAGAAGTCACAATGAATTTGTTGATATAGTAAGAGCAATAAATCCTAGCATAGAAATTATTGGTATATATACGAAAGCTCATGAACGTATAGCAGTTAGATGTAAAGATTGTGGATATGAGTGGAATCCCCAAGCATACTCTTTAATACAAGGACGTTCTTGTCGCTATTGTAGTGCAAAAAGAGGAGCAAGGAATAACAAAGGAAAAACTGGGTTAAAAACACCACAACAATTTCTTTCTGAAATGTCCACATCACATCCAAACATAAAAATTGATGGTGAATACATTAATGGGCATACCGATATACAATGCACTTGTTCCGTTTGTGGTCATAGTTGGAAAGCAAAACCATATTCACTATTACAAGGACATGGTTGTCCACGATGCGCCAAATCTGGTACAAGTTTTATGGAACAATTTATAAAAAATAGTTTCGAAGTAGCTCTAGGTGAAGAAAATGTACTGTCTAGAGATAAAACTGCAATTGGAATGGAATTAGATATTTATATCCCATGTTTAAAAATTGCTATCGAACCAGGAAACTGGTTTTTACACAAAAAGTCATTAAATAGAGATAAAATCAAAAGAGATAGATGCAAGGAAAAGGGCATACGATTAATAACGATATACGACAAGTTTCCACTAACTGAACAGATTCCTTTTGGGTATGATTGTTTTGTTTTCAATGAAGATCTAAACAAAGCTAATCATAGCATTATTGAGAATTTAGTGAAGAACCTTTTTGAGATTGCTAATATACAATATGACTTAAGTGTTCATCAATGGGCTACCATCGAAAAACAATCATATGATAATGCAAAAGCAAAGACTCACGAGGATTTCGTTAAGTCTATGCGCATATTACACCCTACTATCAATGTGTTAGGAAAGTATGTAAATGCAAACAAAGCGTTACACGTAAAGTGTACTGTTTGTGGATTCGAATGGGATGGCATTCCAGCAAGTATGCTTTCTGGGGATGGATGTCGAAAATGTGGAACAAAAATAGCCCATAAAAAGTTTATGAAAAATCAGAACACATTTGAAGAACAAGTTAGAAATGCAAACCCGGATATAGAAATTATCGGTGAATATACTGGAAGACACAATCCTATCCAAGCCAAATGTCGAATATGTGGATATATATGGAATCCCAGAGCTTCCAGTTTACTAAGAGGATCAAATCATAAGGGTTGGAAAACTACCCATAAAAAACTATGTCGATAAAGGAAATAAAAATGTTTGATGCACTATCTTTTAAAAAACCATTAGACTCAAAATTACATAGCAGATATGTTGAACAGTTGGTGTTTTCTATGTTGAAGCATATATTCCCTGAAACTTCTTCTATATTAAGCTTGAGTGATTCACCAGATTTGCAAGCTGAAGATAAATCTTTAGGAATTGAGATTACAGAAGCAATATCACCAAAAATTGCTCAGATTGATGGAGAATATGCAAAACTACGTTTTGGAAAAAAAGAGAAACACGAAAAAGAGAAATGTAAACGACTAATTGAAACAAATGGTGGAAAAGTCGATATGATTGGAATTTCATACCCTGTTACAAATGCTAAAGCAGAATGGGATATATTTTCCAGTGCATTAAGAAAAAAGATGAAACTATTGCCATCATATAAGGAAAAAGGATTCAAAGAGATCGGATTGTTTATTTTCTTTAATGAACCACCCATTCCGTTTAACCCACAAATTAGTATGGAACGATTTGCAGAAATACAAAAAGAAAGTATATATCAATATGATTTTCTCATGTTTGGCTATCGTAATGGTATAATCAGTTACGACTTTCACAAAATGAACTATGATATTTATACTATTGATCCAGAAATATTTGATAACATGAGTTCAAATGCCCGGAAGATAGTCGAAGGATAAGACTTGTACCTAATTATTTAAAAACATAAATGTTACATCGGCAACTATCATGCCCTTTTAAATACTTATTTGTTGCATATTTAGTTAATTATATAGAAAATCTTTCTGACCTATCGTCTTATTTTTTGAAGGTTGTGCTTTTAATATGTTAACAAACAAAAAGATCTTATAGCATAAATTTTTCATTTAGAATTACCTTTAATTACTTATTGTGTACCGTAACAACTTGTATAAACTTGATGCAATATTTGACAATTGTTTCAAAAAGATTATAATGTTCTTATATGTAATTAACTTACTAACAGAAGGATGAATAATATGCCTAGTTGGAATGAAATTTTTGATAGTGTGCAACCCGTTAATGCTATCGAAAATCAAAAGAAAAAATTTTTCAAATCTTTAACCCAATACACAAAACGCAACTGTGTTGTATACTATTCTTGTTGGCAACAAAAAAATGGAGTTTCAGGAGCATTCAGTATTGATGACGATGATAGAAATGGATTTATGAATGCTCTACATGGTTTGGACAAAAATAAAGGATTGGATTTAATTCTACATACTCCCGGTGGTGACCTTGCCGCCACACAAGCAATAGTAGATTACTTATATAATTTTTTTAACGGAGATATTCGTGTCATTGTTCCACATACAGCAATGTCCGCTGGCACTATGATTGCATGTGCTTCTAAAGAAATTATTATGGGAAAGCACTCTAATTTAGGACCCATTGATCCCCAAATTAATAGTATGCCAGCATATGAATTTATCAATTTATTAGATCAAGCTATGGCTGACATAGCGGTTGGAAAAAACATTGCTTATTGGCAAATGACACTTAGCAAGTATCCGCCAACTTTTTTTGGTCTTTGTAATAATGCTATTGCTGTTTCCAAAAAAAATGTCAAAACTTGGCTAAGTAGGTCAATGCTTGATGGTAAACCTCAAAAAGATATCGATAGCACTGTCGACTACCTTGCAGATTATAATTTCCATTTGCAACACAACACTAGATTATCGATAAACGATCTACAGCAGAATACAAGTTTGAATATAACACCCTTAGAAAGCGATCAAAAATTCCAAGAGTATGTTCTATCGCTATATCATTGTTACCAAATTTCTTCAGGTTCAACGAATTGTGCAAAAATTATTGAAAACCATAAGTCAATAAAGTTTGTAAAAAACCACAAACTATAATTGAGGTGTTATTATGAAATCTTATCTTTCTATGCAAGAATTTATCGCAGAAGATTATACTAAAAAAGCTCAAGAGTTATATGCAATTTTAAATATTGGAAGTGACAATCATTTAAGTATTGAAGAAATTACCCAAGAATACGAAAAATGTTTTCAGTCATCTCAAAAACAAAATGTTAACAACTTGCTTTTTTACGCAAACAGATAATTTAAAATATTCATCATCAGTTTTATCTAGACAACCCGGATTGTAACTATAATAACGTTGCAATTCGGGTTTATTTGTAAAATATATCATTTTTAAAATTTCACCTCAACCTCACTCCCATTCTTGAAATGAAACATCAATCGTTCATCTGCATACACAGTTACGTGGTCAACGGTGGTGTGCCATAGTGCCGGATTGAACTGTAATTCAAGCTCATCAAGTTCTATGACAGCGAAGACAAAATAACTCATTCGGTCGAATTGTTGTAACCTTCGTTCTTTCTTTTTCTTCAGGTAATCATAACGACTCTGCAACTTTTCGTGTCGTTCTACTAAACTGTTGCACTTGCTGATGTATTCTGCTTGGTCAATAGCCTGTATTGTGTTTTCATTTACACATTTTTTAATGAGTTCTGTTACCACATCCATTTCCTGAATAAGTTCTTCACATTCAGTATCAATGGCTGTTGTGTCTTCAAGTTGACGCATTATCATCCTACCATCATCCAGTAATGCTTCACGGTCCGTGATTAACTGACTTAATGCTGTTACAAAACATTTCTTAATATCATCTTCATACAAGTGTGGTGTAGTGCATTTCTTTTCACCTTTAAACTTGGCATTACATTGCCATATTGTTCTGCGATATTTACTGTTGGAGTGCCACACCTTTGAACCAAGGATTTCACCACAATCACCACAGATGAGTTTCCCTGCGAATGGACTGTTACATAAAGTGCGTCTGTTGTCATCTTTTCTTCTATTCAGTTCCAACTGCACACGTTCCCATTCTTCAGGGACTATGATAGCTGGGTGGCTGTGTTCAACATAATATTGTGGAACTTCACCTTCATTCACTTTCATCTTTTTCTGCAGAAAGTCCACGGTATATTTCTTCTGTAATAGTGCTGAGCCTTTGTACTTTTCATTTCGTAGAATACTCTCAATCGTCTGTCGTTGCTATTTCTGTTTACCTGATTGTGTGGGTATTTCGTTTAACATAAAACAAAAATTTACCATAAACAATAAAATTCTATTTGTTTTTGCAACATTCACAATTAATATTGTTGAGATTACAAATTAAATATGATATAATAGTTTGTTAGAATATACCTTGAGCATATTATTATATAAATAAAGTCAACTTTTTTGCAAATTTGCTAAAGGAGGCAGACAATGAAATATTTGCGTTTAGCAGTAATTTTACTGTTTTTGATATCCGCCGGTAGTGTAATCTACACTATGCACACACTTTCTAAAAAAGATGTTACTCCGCCTGTGATTACCGCTGAATATGACGAAATTCACGTTAGTGTAACCGACGGTCGTGAGGTTTTGTTTGAAGGGCTCAATGCCGTTGATGACAGAGACGGCAATATAACCGACCAAATTACTATAGAACGCATTTCCCGTTTTTCTGAAGTTGGTGTGTGTCAGGTTAACTATGTGGTTTTTGATAAAGAAAATAATTTGGGCAGGTATCAAAGAACTTTATATTATGATGACTATGTTGCTCCTCGTCTTCATTTTGATAAGCCTATGATTTATTATACTGCAGAAAACATATCTACTTTTAGCGGAGTACGTTTAATTGACTGCATTGACGGTGATATAAGCCACAAACTCAAGCTTGAAGCCTCTAATGTTGCTGCAAGTGTGCCCGGTATTTACGAAGTTGAAATATCTGCAGTAACCAACTACGGCGATGAAATTCATGTACGCCTACCAATGAACATTATAGATTACTCAGCAGATGCTCCCGAAATAAAACTTAGTCAATATTTAGTTTATACCAAAAAAGGTGAAAGCATTGACCCGTTAACGTATATAAGCAGTATTACTGACACTAACAAGTCTGAAATGGATATAGCAGATGTTAAAGTTAGTAGTCAGGTGGATTTTGAAAAAGTAGGTGCCGGTCAGATACTTTTGGAAATTACTAATAAAAAAGGTGTAACCGGTGTTACATATTTAACCGTTATAGTTGAGGCATAAGAAAGTGATGAAAGAGAAGAATTTATCAATTTTTGATGAGTTGCATTTGCCGATAATTTTTAAAGATATTCTTTTAAATTTTTGGGTGGTTATTCTGGCTATGGCAACTGCTTGTATGAGTATTTTTACTTATGACAAGATGATATATAAACCGCAATATATTTCTGAAGCAACCTTTGTTGTTTCTCCTCGAAGCAATGGTTCTTATGTGGGCTTTTATGCATCTTTGAACACAACAAATGAAATGGCAGAAGTGTTTAGTGAGGTTTTTACAAGTGACGTGCTCAAAAGAAAAATTTGTGAAGACCTTAATAACCCCGCTTTATCGTTCACAATAGAAGCAACTGTAGCAAGCGGTACTAACATTCTTTGTGTAAAAGCAATTGCCGATTCTCCAAAGGATGCTCAGTCCATAATGTTATCCTTGATGGATAATTACGGCGAAGTTTCAGAATATCTTTTTGGCGGAGTGGTGCTTGACACATTAAAAGCACCTCAAGTGGTTATTACACCTTATAATCCACTGAATATGAAGACCACTATGATTTTAGGCGTTGTTGCATCAGGACTTGCCACAATAGCAGTAATAGTTGTTCTTTCGGTATTGAGAAAAACTATTAAAACACGAGATTCAGCTAAAACTCACATGTCGGAAGCTCCTTTAGGCATTTTATTAAAGGTTAAGAAAAACAAATTAACTCATAAACTAAAAAAACACAAGAAGGCTCCCCTTCTTATAACCAATATGGCTACAGGCTTCAGTTATGTTGAGTCTATGTTGCAGATATCGCACAAAATCTTTCACAAAATGCGAAAGAACAATCAAAATGTATTATTGGTAACAAGTTGTGCCGAAAATGAAGGCAAATCAACCATTGCCTCTAACCTTGCTTTATATATGGAAAAGCACGGACACAAGGTTGCTTTGGTTGACCTTGACCTGCGACACCCTTCAATACAAACCATTTTCTCTGAAAATGCAAATATGTACGACATGTACGATTTATCCGACTGTTTAAACAACGGAACACCCGATGAGTTGGGAAACGACGATAAAAAGTTAAAAATCATTTATTGCAATAAACCATTACGCCACCCTGACAGATTTTTAACCAGCGAACAATTAGAAGCCCTTATTAGTGAATTACGTAAAAAAGTTGATTATATTATTTTAGACAGTTCACCATATACTGTTGCGGCAGATACAGGCATGATTTTGCAACATGCAGATGCAGTTGTTATGGTGGTTCGTCAGGACTGGGTTCCTTATAAAATTCTTCAAGATATTGCAGAAGAGCTTGACTCAGGAAAAGCGGAATATCTTGGCTATATTCTTAATAACTATCGTCACAGAAACACCCCGCATATCTTTATACAAAAAATATAAAAAATAAAAGAGGTGAAAACATGAATGTAATGAAAAACGAAGACAACGCAATGCTCTTAGAGTTTATCGAACTTGCCAAAAAGGTTATAATCATTTTAAAACGCTTTTGGTGGATTGCCGTTGTTTTTGCTTTGATTATAGGAACGTTGTTGCCTGTTGTATCCAAGATAAATTACACACCTCTTTACCGAGCCTATTGTTCATTTTCAGTAAAAGTAAAAAATAACTCTAACACCAGCGATTTAAACTCTCTTTACGGCATATATTATGATAAAGATTTGGCAACACAGTTAGAAGATACATTTACTTATATTGTCAGCAGTGACTTACTTACCGATACAATAAAAGAAGATTTGGGTGCCATGGTGGCAGCTGACCAAATCACTGCAGAATGTATTCCGGGTTCTAACCTTTTTGAGCTGAATACTTACGCCGATACTCCCCAAGAAGCCGGGGAACTTTTAAACACCGTAGTATCAATTTTTGAAGAAACTTCACGTTATATTTTCGGTGAGCTTGAAATCGACTTGGTCGAAGAAATGGTAATCGTAGATACCCCAACGAATCAAGTGAATATTGTTAAAGATGCCTGTATGGGTGCAGCAATCGGTGTTGTTTTGGCTCTTGCACTAATTACAGTCTTATCATTTTTCCATAACACCGTTCAGAAACCCGGAGACCTAGAGGACCACCTTAATATGCCATGGCTTGGCGTGGTTCCTGTTGCAGATATAAAAAATAATGATGGCAACAGCGCTCTTCGTAATAATAATGATTTTGTCGAAAGTATACACGGTATCGCCCAAAAGCTTGACAATATGATGAAAAAGGACGGCTTAAAGAGAATTTTAGTCACCAGCACAGCACCTGAAGAGGGCAAATCAACAATAAGTCTTGCTTTGGCAGAAGTAATGGAAAGCTGGGGAAGAAAAACCGCAATTATTGACGGAGATTTACGAAACCCTACGCTTTATCGCCGTGTTGGATTAAAGAAAAAAACAATTCCTTTAGAAAAGGCTATTAAAGGCGAAGTGCCCGCAGAAGATGTTATATTTAAACTAACTGAAAGCGGAGTTTGCTTTGTGGGCAACAGCATACCTGTGGAACAACCCACAGTACTTATTGATTCAACTGAAATGAAAGATTTCATCAGTACAATAAGCAATCAGGTTGACTGTCTTATCATTGACACACCACCTTGCGAAACCATGTCCGATGTTGCTTTATATCAAGAGTATTCAGACGGTATTCTCTATGTAGTTCGTCAGGATTATGTGCCTATTAATAATATTATAGATTCTGTTGAAAGCCTTGGGCAAAGTGACGGTAAAATTTTGGGATATATTCTCAACGGTGCAAGAGAAACTGCTGAAGGATACGGAAAATACAGCTACGGCAGATATAGTTACGGCAAATACGGTTACAGCTATGGTTATTACGGCAGATACAGTAACTATGGCAAATACAGCTATTATGGCAAATACCATAAATATTTTCGCAGTCATTATGAGAATACTGCAAATGAATAAATTTAGTTTGCAAAATAAAAGATGCCATCAACCTTGTGTTCAAGTGCCATCAGTAAAAACATTATTGATATTGTTACCGGTCACCAAGAAGGATTATTGATGTCATTTTTTCGACATTATTCATCTAATTACTTCATGTGCTTGAAGTTTTATTTTAAATATGTTATATTATAAGATGGAGTTTGATATGAGTTTTTCAGATAAACTTTTTTGTGCAAAAAAAGGCTATATTCATCGAAAAATAATAAACAAAGATGTGCTTATTTCCGTGGGTTCAGGTATTGCTGATTTTAACGGTTACATATCACTAAATTCTACTGCTTCTTTTTTGTGGGATATGCTAAAAGAAGAAAAAAGCATCCAGGAGCTCAGTGAAGCTCTTGCTGAAGAATTTGATGTACCACTCGACGAAGCAAAAGCAGATGTAAACGAATTTATACTTATGCTTCTTGATAAAGGAATATTGGAGGAAAAATAGAGTTGATTAATCTTGACGCAATGCCCCCTCGTTATCCTGAAAATGGTACTTTTGAATTAACATTAAGATGTAATTTACATTGTAAAATGTGTATGTTTCGTAGAGAAGACTGTGAAAACGCTACCCTCTTACAAGAAGAACTGACCACAGAACAATGGATTGATATGGCATGTCAGGTTGCAGAAGCCGGAACTATCAGTCTTCTCCTCACCGGTGGCGAGCCTATGCTCAGAAAAGATTTCTGTGAAATATATCGTGGCATTTACAAACAAGGTTTTATTATTACAATATATACCAACGCAACAATGGTTACAGAAGAGATTATGGAAACCTTAAAAGAATGTCCACCCCATCGTATAGGTATAACACTATATGGTGCTAATAATGATTCATATAACAAGGTTTGCGGTATGGCTGACGGTTTTGAAAAAGCCATTGAAGGCATTAACCAATTGCGTACTCTACCCTCAGTTATTGAATACAGAATGACACTTATTAAAGATAACATTGATGATTTAGATGCAATCTGCCAATTAGTTGAAGGTCTTGGTGGAATTGTAACAACTCCCCTCCTTTTATTTGCTCCTGTCAGAGGCGGTTGTATGCCTGTTCAGGAATGTCGTCTTGGTGCAGAAGATTCAGTTAAATCTATGATTAACCGTTCTGTGTCTAAAATAGAAGAAATGATTCCTGACTCTCTTAAAGCTAAAGTCCGCATCAAAATAAAAGAGCCAACCTCTGAATGCCATACCGGTGTGCAGAAAATGACCTTACTCGGATGTAGTGCGGGAATGGATAGTTATACCATTACATATGACGGAAAGCTTATCGGATGTCAGACATTAGGAGTATTCAGTACCGATGCCGTCAAAGATGGTTTCTCTGTGGCTTGGGAAAATTACCCTTTCCATGTACATTTGCCTGAAGAACCAGACGAATGCACAAAATGTGAAAGCAAAAATTTTTGTAAAGCATGTCCTGCTGTGAGAATGGCAGAATGTGGTAGTTTGGATGGAGTTCCAAAGTATATTTGTGATTTTTCAATAGCATTGAAAAAGGAAGTTATCGGTTAAATGAAGAAAAGACAGTATGAAAAACCGAATATAGAATTAGTATCTATTGCACCTGAGCAAGCGGTGGCTGATGTTTGTTGGGCTTATGCCAAAAATAAACAGCCATTCTATTACAACGTGCCCGGGCGTGGCTATGCTATACTCAAAATTGCCACCAATGGTGGTTGTAATGGCGGCGTTCTGTTTGACATTGACTATTCCGCAACCGACTTAACACCTCAAGAAATTGCATCTTTTGATGCGCATATGGAAAAAGTTATTGCTCAAGCAAAAGCCTCTGCCGGAAACAATGCTACGCCATTTAAAGGGTCACCGTTTTCGGGTTCTACCGATTCATCTTGGAGTTAAAATGAAAAAGTTTTATAAAATAGGTCCAGTAACATTGTTACTTCAGGACTTCCCGTCAAACAATATATATCCATTTGCTCTGTGGAAAGCTGATGCATATACAATAGCAGAAACCGAGCCCGATATTACCATAAGTTACACACCTGAACTTATTATTCCAAACGGAGAATGTGTAAAAACCGAGCGTTCTCTTTTTATTGTTCGTCGCACTTTTGTTATGCCCGACGGTAGTATGTTATGGCAACAGGAAGACACAGAAAATGGTAATGTTATTTTACAATTTATTGTAGATGCCGAAGGGAAAGATGTTCGGCTTACAGTTGATAAAAGTGAAACTCACGGTATGGCTGCATTTGAAAGCCTTACCTTTATTATTTTTTACCTTTTGTTGCGCCATGGTATTCTTACATTTCATGGAGTACTTATGGAGTATTCATCAAAGGGAATTATTATTTCTGCCCCATCGGAAGAGGGAAAAACCACCCACGCAAGACTCTGGCGTGATAATAAAAATGCTTTGATACTTAATTCTGACCGTAGCTCTTGCTACAAAGAAAATGACAAGTGGATAGGCTTTAGCACACCTTGGTGCGGTACGGGTGGAGAAAATATCAACCGTAATGTTCCTTTAAAAGCATTGGTAATTCTTAAAAGAGGAAAAGAAAATCGCGCCTGTGTTATGGACAATCATAAAATATTGGCAGAAGTATTACCCCATGCTATGTACCCTAACTACAATGAAAATTTAACTGACTCTGCATTATCCTTATTGGATGAGTTTTTACATCAGATACCTGTTATATTCCTTGAATGCACTCCTTGCGCAGATGCAGTAGATGTATTATATGATTGCTTGGAGACATTGATATGATGCATACGGATTTGACGAAAGTACCTACAACTGAACTCTTTGGAGCAATTAAACAAACTCTGTCCGAGGGCTATGAAGTTGAGTTTACCGTTACAGGTAACAGTATGTGGCCAATTCTCTGCCACAAAAGAGATAGTGTAATTATTTCTGCTTGTAATCTGCAAGAAATCAAGAATGGTGATACAGTTTTATATTGTCCAATTCCTGAAAAATATCTCCTTCACCGTATTATCCATATAAAAAACGGAACATTTCGTGCTGCAGGTGACGGAAATTGCTTTTATGATGGTACTTTTTCAACTGATTGCATTGTAGCTAAAGTAACTGCATACATTCGAAAAGGGAAAAAGTACTCGGCTAACGGATTTGCTATGCATATGTGGAGTTTTTGTTGGAGAATTTTGTTCCCTATTAGAAAAACATTGTTATGGTTATTCCGTAAAATCAGTCTGTTAAAAAAGAGATTTGCAAATGGTAAAATTTGATAAATTTTACAAAAGGACGAATTGTATCAAACAGCTAAGTCAATGTCAAATCAGATACCACTACCCCAACAATTTGTATTGATAGTGGCATCGTTGTTTTGTTGCGAAAATCGTAGTATTTAAACTATTAAAAAATTTAAGCGTTGCAATTGGGAATGTTATGAACTGCTCCAGTTTGTACGGACAGCACAAAAAAAGCCCTTTGTGGTAGAAAATATTAAATTTTAAGCAACAAACTGATTTCGTTTTTCAAGCGGAGTCAGTTTTGTTTTTAGTTGAATTCTTTCGTTGTTGTAGAAGTGAATGTATTCACTTATGATGATGCTACCATCATCATAAGTTTGAAGTTTGACTCTGTTAATGCACTCTGATTTAAGAATTGAGAAAAAATTTTCAGCCATAGCATTATCATATGGATTTCCTCGTCTTGACATTGATGGAGTTATGCCGTATGATTTAGTTAGCGTAAAATATTCATGAGAGACATATTGTGTGCCTTGGTCACTGTGGAGTTGCAGCTCCGCAGTGACTTTTTCTTTTTGTTTCGCTAATCTTATGGTATCCAACACTAACTTTACTGTCATATCCATTGCCAACTTGTATGATACAATGCTATTGTCATACAAATCTCTGATTATCGAAAGATAACAATTACCTTGTTTTGTTGGTATATATGAAATATCTGTTACCCATTTTTGATTTGGTCTATCGGCTTTAAAATCTCTATTAAGTAAATTGGGATAATTATGTAAAACCGTATTGTAATTACGATATTTCTTTCTTCTAACCTTTGATAAAAGATTGTATTTCTGCATTACCCTAAGAACTGTTTTGGGATTATGATGTATTCCTTCTCTGTCAAGCCATATATGAACTCTTCGATAGCCATAAGTATTACCATACTTTTGCTGACATTCCCTTATCTTTTCGGCTAATGGTAAATCTTTTGCAGGTATATCCATTCTTTTTACATAATCATAATATCCACTTCTTGATACTTTAAAAAATTTACACATTTCACTTATTGCATATTTTTCTTTATGACGGTAGATAACCATAAACTTTATACTTGTTCTCACTTCCTTTCTACAAGCGAAAGAAAATCCCGCAACAGTTCATTTTCCATTTCTAATGATTTGATTCGTCGTCTTTTTTTAGATATTGTATATTCAAGTTCTGCTATTTTATCTTTTTCATTAATTACATAACCTTTTGGTGGTCTACCTTTTCTTTTGGGAACTACACCTGCTGCAAGTTTTCGTTCTTTTGTATGTAATCGACAAAAAAACGCTTTTATTTGTATTTTGGTAAACCCTAATTTTTCACCAATTTCTCGGTTTGTTAATCCTTTCTTCTTTAATTCCAATATTTCTTTTTCATATTCCTGTATGTGTCTGTACTCTCTGGGCATAAAAATTCCTCCTATGATAGTTTAATTCTACCATAGGAGGCTCTTTTTTTCATTGTCCATTTTTACTGGACTTGTGCAGTTACTCCCCTCTTGCAACGCTTTTTGTTTATTCGTCTGAAAGCTTTGTGCTTAATTCTTGCCTTTATACTCGTATTATAAAAAGCAACTACAGTCCAATGCCGGATATAAATTTATCATACTCACTAACAAGATTCATATCTGTTTGTGAAACACTCTTTACATATTTAAGCTTCTTCGGAATCTCCTTCAAGTTTACAAATCCTCTTGCAACCCACGCTACAGGTAAAAGATATTTTCTGCCCTTGATGAACTTATAGCGTTCTTCTATTTTTTGAGTGCTTGGAAACAATGTTTCCCTCAAAACACTTGCTTTTGAGCTGTGTTCATTATTTCTTATAGAAATTATTGATTTATCTCTTGTTTTGCCGAATAAATCAGCACTTAAGGTATATTCCTTCAAAAGCTCTGTACTGTTTGATTTTGTATCGTTTATTTCAAAAGGCAACTCAATCTGAAACCATTCACAACAAGCAAGAGTAACCGTTTTGAAGAACTGTTCCAAATGCAGTTCTTTGAAATCATCATATATTTTTTCAAAGTTCAGAGCATCTCTGTTTGCCTTAATAAACAAGGCAATATCCATATACATTCTTATTCCTGCGCCACCCTTATATAAATGCTTTGCCAAATGACAAAAAAGATATACAAGGTGAATATCCTTTTGTGGTGATAATCGTTTATCTGTATCCGCTTCGGCACTTTCCAAGGCATCTGAAAAGAATGAAATCACCTGTTCACCCTTACCCAAATCGGAATCCATAAGCTCTGTATGTACCTCACATCTGCTTATGTCATTATAATAGCTAAAGGTCGGCTCCCAATTCTCTTTTACATTGTATCCATTCTGAATAAAGATTTTATCTGCCTTTTCTCTGTCCTGTTTACGTATAAGAATATCTATATCACCAAAGTTACGAAGTTCCGGAACAGGATAAAGAGTACGCAGATACCAACCCTTTACAGGCATATGTAGAATATTATTTTCACTAAGCTTTTGCGATATGATTTCAAACATTGCAACCTTTTTATAGTTTTCTGCAACTGTCTGATAATAGCACTCCGTAAGTTTTCCTTTAAGTACTTCGTCTTTTATTATATCCCATTTTTTATCCATATAGGCTAAAACAGGCAATATATTCTGTATATAAAAGGTATAAAAAACCTTAAGCTCCTGCACATCACTGTTCAACTGAGGCTCTCTGTTGTGTATAAATGCAGAAAGTATTTCCAATATAATATTTTCTTCCATTTAAATCACCTCTGTTGCCCTATCATCAAATTTGAGACACATATTTATCTCAATTTATTAATCACCTGAAATGCCACATCCATCATAGTTACAAGCTTAAACTTTATAGGAATTGATATTATTTTACATTTTAAGCCTACAGGAGCAACCTTTTTGCCGTTAAACAGGTTGCACATTGTCAAAAGCTTTTTTCTTCGTTCCACAAAGCTTAAATCACTTTTTGTAAGGTCATTTGCCACAGAATAAGCATTTCTGTAATGAAGCCACGCTAAAGAATTTTTTACGGACTCTCCTTTTATATTGCTTTTTTCAAAAGCATCAAGCATCTTTTCATAAACCAAAATTTTCTGCTCCAGAAGTTTTTCCCTATATCTTCTGGAAAGAGACTCTTTGTTACTAACGTCTGCAAAATAGATTCTGCTGTTTACTCTCTCAATTTTATCTGCGAAGAGCAAGAATGTAAAGACAAAAGTCAAGTCCTCACCCATACTCAGCTCCTCGTAAAATCTCAAGCCGTTTCTTTCTATAATCTCGCGTCTGTAAAGCTTTGCCCAACACGAATTAATTGCGCGTGTAACTACACTCTCAACAATAAAGGCTTCCTTTTCACCTTCTGTCTTAATATAGCGTTCAGGCCACGATATCACTTTCTTAACAGTGCCGTTTGCTTCAATTGAGAAAATAAATTGATAATAATCCGCATCACTCTTTGTGTAGCTGTCAAATATTTCAAAGCATTTACTGTCAACATAATCATCACTGTCGATGAATATAATATATTTCCCTTTTGCAACGGAAAGCCCTGAATTTCTGGCTGAGGAAACACCGCCATTTTCTTTATAGATATATACAATGTTGTTATATTTGTTCTGCATCTCTTTACAAATACTCTCAGTCATATCTGTAGAACCATCATTTATAACGATAATTTCCACATCAGTTCGTTCCTGCGATGCGATTGACTTTATACATCTTTTTATTGTTTTTTCCGAATTATAAACGGGAATAATTACTGAGTATTTCATTTTATAATCAACCTTCAATGATGCTTAACAAAAAATTTAACTACTGTTAAATCCGTATATATGAATAATTTCTTTTTCAATTACCCACTACCTTAATTCGTTTGAAACATTACTTATGACTATTGCTTTTCTAATGTTCCGTCCTTCATAATTTTGTACACAGCATTGCAATATTTGAGCATACTTGGTCTATGAGTGGTGATAATCCTTAATTGTGTTGGCTCAGATACCATAATATTCTCAAGAACATGTGACTCTGTCTGCGCATCAAGTGCAGATGTTGCCTCATCCATAAGCAACACAAGTGATTTTTTGAGAAGAGACCTTGCAATTGCTAATCGTTGAAGCTGTCCTTGTGAAAAATTAACTCCGTTCTCGTCAAGCTCTGTTTTAATGCCCTGAGGCAGAGAATCTATTAAAGAAGTGAGTTCTGCTTGCTGCAATACATTTTGCAATTCATCCTCAGTAGCGTCAATTTTTACTATTCGAAGATTATCCTCAATGCTACCGGAAAACACACCTATATCCTGAGGAACATAGGAGCAAAAGCGCCTTGTACTATCAGAAACATTTATGCTCTCGCCCTGTGCAGTAGTGAAAATGATTTCACCCTCCGTAGGCTCAAGCAAGCCTAAAATCAGCTTAAACAATGTGGTTTTTCCTTCTCCGGAAGCACCGATAAATGCAACTGTTTCACCGGGCAATATTTTAAAGTTTATATTTTTCAAAACAGGTGTTTCAGCGTCCTGATATTGGAAAGAAACATTTTTAAATTCAATTTCCACACCTGTATTCAAAGCCTTGTCGATAATTTCAAGAGCTTTTTCTCTTTGCGCATCTTGTTCCCTTTTAAAGCTTGTTATTTCCATAATTCTGCCGGCAGAGGTCGCAACAGATATGGCTGTTGGCGCCAATGAAGCCAAGGAATTAAAAGATGATGAGAGTGTACCTGAAATTTGCAAAAACAAAGTCATTGTGCCGTAAGTGATAGCACCCTGCCACAATCGATAAACACCCCAGCCATAACAAAAATATGAAACAATCATTCCGATAACGGAAAAAATAAGAGTCATTAATATATTGAATCTTTCATATTCAAGACGTGTTTTTCTGTAAGTATTAAGTAAATTTGAGAAATTACTTATATAGTCCTTAGTAAGGTCAAAAGCTTTAATAATCTGAACATTCTGAACAGACTCCTCGGAGTATGACAAAACATCACCATTGATTTTTCTTGTTTCTTTACTGTATTTTCTTATAGTTTTAATCATCAATCTTGATGACAAAAAGAAAAATGGTGCACTGAATAGCGCTAACACTGCCATAGTTTTATCATAATAAAGCACTATTACTAATGAGCCGATAAACTGAACAAGACGAGTAACAACGCTTGGAATAAATCCTATAACTCCCGACGAAACAGTCGAAGCATCTTTTTCAAGTCTGTTAATTAAATCTCCTGAATGATATTTTCTGATTTCCTGCCAATCTGCAGTAACAATATGCGAATAAATTTCCTCTCTTATTTCGTTGTCGACCTTTGAGTTTACTTTAGCAGTTATCCAGGAAGATACCGATGAGAAGATGAACTGAAAAACAGTAAAACCAATAACAATAGCAGCGGAAGTAATTAACTGCTCCTTAACATGTGAAACAACCGAATCGATAAGATACTTTGACGCAACCGAAACATATAACGACATAACAGTTGCAATAAAGCCAAACAAAATATAGATGAAACACATCAATCTATATTTTTTTACATATTTCATTATCCACTTCCACTCTTTTATCATATTCACAAACAGAGTGGTGAAACCTTCAGATTTATTCATTTTCATATATCCTTTAACCTTCTGTATTATCTTCAAAAATGAAGCCGATGACATATTCGCAAGGGCTATCATGTTTACATAATATTCCCTTATAATCATACCACACTTTTTATTATAATACAAGGAATTTCAGTATTTTGCTAATTTAAAACTATATAAAAGAAAAAGCTTCGTGATAAATCATTACCACGAAGCTTTTTATAATTAGTTGTTATGAAACGAAGCCCTGAAGTGCACCTGATTCTACTGAAGAATATTTACAATAGTAATCAATTGGAACTCCTACCTGACAAGCTTCACCTATACCAAAGATTTGGTTTGCATCGAATCCTTCACCGAGAATATCGGCAATAAGTTCCATATCAACCTGCACTAAACAAGAGCTAGGGCTACCAATAGAAGCGGAAGCAAACACAAGTGTTGGTTTTAAATATTTTTTCATATCGCCAATCTCTCCTTATATCGCACTGAAAATAAATCCGAAAAGTTTTTTGATGAATGTAACAACTTTTGTGATGATGGTTTCAATAAAAGTTGGAAGCTCAACATCTGTATTATCATCAACAGGTTCATCAATCTCTGGCTGCTGTGTATCTCCATTGACAACATTATCGTAATCGTATGAGTTAGGGTCAACTGTTCTTGGAGCCAATGAGAATGACCTTGCCATAACAGGTAAATCATCACTTGAAACTACCTGAGCTGTTGCATCAACAAGCTTGAGGTTGTTAACACTGAGAAGACCAGTACCATTGTTTGTAATAACAACATTAGCCACACCATTTGAAGTATCAATATCAAGATATGGAGTAATGTCAAAATACTGCTCTGTAGCTGTATTTATTGCAAACTCGATAGCGTTATTGCCTGAAGCAATCTTAGCTGTAGTAGCACCGTCAACTGCACGAAGGCTGACCATAACTCTTGAATCAGAATTAGGTACAGTTACATTGAATGCTACAGCGTGAGAATCAGCACCACCGTTTGATGACTGTAAGTAAATCTCATTCTGAGGACCAACTGACTGATAGTTACCGAATGAAAGTGTAGGAACATTACCCTCATCGTCAGCCTTAAGTTCACCAACAACGTAAGCGAACAAGCCTGTTTCACTTGTAATAACATTGCCTTCACCTGAAGCAAGTTCATTAACTATGTTATAGTATGATGCACCCTTTTCAGAGTCAATGTAAAGTGAAGAATCATCACCAAGAGGATTATAAATACGAATACCATCGATATAGCAGTCAAGTGCAACATCTGCAGTTGCAGTTGCACGGTTTGCTGAAGAATTATTAGCAACAGGACCTGTACCACCATTGAGAATTGAATTATCGTTATACCAAACAAACTCAACCTCACTCATCGGTACATAAATACCCATATCTCTCAATGCATCCTGAGCTGTGTATCCCTTATTAAGGAGACCTGAACGAGCACCCTGAGCAGTTGAAAGATAAGCTGCTGTAACTTCAACAGTGTAATCACCGTATCCGCCTGCATTTGTGTGGTTTACGATAGGAACCTGCTTAAGAAGTGCACCGTCATAGTTTGCAGTATCAACATAATATGTATCAACCATATAAACCTTTTCGATTTCACCGGCAGCGTTCTTAATGTTTACAAGTTGAATACCTGTATTTGCACCGCAAACTGACATAAGGTCAAAGCCTGTACCTGTGTAGCTGAATGTCATTGTTTCACTACGTTTTGTAGTTGAGTTAACAGTTGTCTTTAATACAGTACCGTTTGAATAGTTGTCACCGTTATTTGCGTAAATTTCATCATAACCGTAACGGTCATCATCACCTGAAAGGTCCTGATATTCATCAGTTTTAGGAATTTCATCCCCGGTGTAAGTGTCCCAATCAGAATACTGGAGACCTGCTGTTGAAGCAGTGAATCTGTTCTCCTCGAAAAGAACATTAGAAGCCGGAACAATATTAATTCTGAACCAGTCGTATGTTCCGTCATCACGCCTGATAAGACAGAATGAACGGTTATCTTCCTCGGAATATTCACCGGACATAAGTTCATAAGTCATATCCTGATTTCCGTTAACAAAGTTAAGTGCAACATTACCTGTTTCACGAGTTTCATTGTATGTTGACTGTCTGTTAAGACCACCGTCAACAGAGCAAAGTGTACCGTTGATATCTGAGTCATACATTGGTAAATCATAGTCGAGAACATATGTGTATGTCGGGATATTGAAGTATTCTGTCGGGAAGTACTTAAATGTATCAGCTGCTATATATTCGCCATTATTCTGATAAATAGCTGTTGAAGAAGTATTATTAATTGATGTATTTGTAATATCAGCCTCTTCGTTAGCTTCCACGCCTTCAATTACGATTTGAAGTTTTCTACCAGTCTTATTCTTTGAAATATATTCTTCAGAATAATCGTAACCACTGATAGTTAATTTATGTGAGTTAGATGCGTCATAGTTTAATGTAACGCCACCGCTTGAAGCATCAACAGCTGCGCTTTCATCGAATGCGAATCTTTCAACCTTGTCGTATGAACCAGGAACAAGCTTGTAGCTTACTTTAATGCCGTCTTTAATCTTACCGTTTTCATCAATAATTCCTTTGAATGCAGTACTGAGCTCTTCACAAAGAACTGAGCTTGCATCAAGGTTTGCGAGACCAACAGCTTCATTTTTAACAAACTCTCTACCCATAACTGTAGAAAGGTTAATGAAGTTTTCAACGATAATGTCGCCAAGGTTTGCAGTATATCTTACACCGTCAACGTTTGCACCACCGAGGTCAGTCATTGATTCAGCTGCAGGATATTTTGAAGAAACTGCTTCCATATATTTATTTTTATCAAAGCTAGCTCCATCTTCACCAACAATAACAGTATAAATGAATGCACCCTTATTTTTAGCTTCATGAGCCTTTGCAATAACATTATTTGCAGCAGATGTTGTATTGCCCTTATCATCAGCACCCGCAACACCGTCTGACATAAAGATGATTACACAGTTTCTGTTACCATCAGCAGTGTAGTCAGCACCGGAATTGTTCATAATGTTGTTTGCAAAAGCAAGCTCCATACCTGAATTATCTGTCTGTGCAGTTGTTTCAACGTTAGAAATGTTATTAATCTGTGCTTGGAGGTTTGAAACATTTGAGGAATTTGCAACCCAGAAAGCGTCTGTAAAGCCTGATGATGACCATCCGTTTGTACCAAGGTAATTAGATGAAGCACCGTAATATGTAACAGCAATTCTGTTATCAGAACCCTGTGCTGCAATCTGACCAACAAGCTCTGATGCCTTTGCCTTGATTGTTTCTATACGAGATGTTATGTTTGCACTATATGAACCACAAGTATATGTATAGTGTGTACCTGTGTAAATCTGAGCTTTACGACGGTCTCCGTTACCTGTCGCTGAAGAACTACCTGAGTAGCTAACTGCATTATCAACATTACTATAGAACTGGTCTCTTGTAAGTGGGTCGTGAATGTAACTTGAACCGGTACTACTTTCGCCTGCTGACTGAAGAACATAATAAAGTCCGTCATCAGCAATATAATATGCCCAATACAACTGTTTGTTAGGATTATTTGCCCAGTTCAATGATGTTGTGTGAACTGCAAGATAAACTCTATAATAATTGCCGTCTGTGTGCTTGAGATAAATCTGTTCATCAGTTTTTGAGAACGCATAACCGTTAACACCAGTTGTTCCTGTTGCCGGAGTTTCTGTGTCTCCATCATAACACAAGGAAGCAACAGACAATGAGTTTCCTGATCCCCACTCTCTGAGGGCTGTACCATCCAATGAAGCTCCGGTAGGGTTACCGTCACAGTCTGTACCTGAATAAG
>JAZSHP010000082.1:0-23119 GCA_045533355.1 Candidatus Fimenecus sp. | reverse complement strand
CCTGTTTATGAGGGTATGATTGTAGGTGAATGTTCAAAGAACGAAGATTTGACCTGTAATATCTGTAAGTCAAAGCACTTAACCAATACTCGCGCATCCGGTTCAGATGATGCTTTAAGATTAATTCCACACACTGTACTGAGTCTTGAACAATCAATGGAATTTATCAAAGATGATGAACTTATGGAAGTTACACCAATAAATATTAGACTTCGTAAAACAATTTTATCTAAGGATTTAAGATTAAAACAACAGTTCAGAAAAAATTAGATAAAAAGGGGATGTTGCATTGAAGGGAATGAAAATTGGTATCGATTTCGGTTCCTACTCATTAAAGATTTTTGCAGAGGGCAAAGGCATTGTTGTTGATGAGCCTTCTATTATTGCAATTGATAATTTAAGCAACAAACCTATCGCATTTGGAATGGCAGCAAATAATGTTGACGGAAGATATATGGAAGACATAAGTATATCTAAAGTTATTCATAATGGAGTTGTTTCTGATTTTGTTATGGCAGAAAGAATGCTTAGGTACTATCTTCAACGAGTTTGTGGTAACAGAATATATAAACCCAATATTATTATTGCGTTACCTTCAGAGATTTCGAGCCTTGAAAAAAAGACTTTTCTTGATGTTGTAACACTTGCCGGTGCCGGAAGAGTGTGTATGGTTGAAGGTGTTCTTGCTTCTGCATTTGGCTGTGGGATTTCACCTGAAAAGCTTGGTGGAAAAATGGTAATCGATATTGGTCACCATTTAACTGAATATTCAATTGTGTCATTAGGCGGAATAGTTACAAAAGGTTGTATTAAACGAGGAAGTTATGATATTGATAAAGCTATTATTAATCATTTAAAGATTGATAGAGACATTTTAATTGGTCCTCATACAGCAAGAGAAATAAAAAATAAGATAACATCCGCTGAAAAAAGAAGTTGTGAAACAGCTCTTTTCGTTTCGGGTAAAAGTATTCTTGATAATATGCCTATTTCTTTTGAAGTAACATCTACAGAAATTTTTCCTTTCGTTGATGAACAAATTGATTTGATTGTAAAAGATATCCATGAAGAAATAGTAAAAGTTTCTCCCGATTTGTTGGGTGATGCTGCTGACCACGGAATACAACTTTGTGGTGGAGGCTCATTGATATTTGATATAGGGGACAGACTTACTAAACAA
The DNA here is from genome assembly GCA_045533355.1 of Candidatus Fimenecus sp. Classification (GTDB taxonomy): domain Bacteria; phylum Bacillota; class Clostridia; order Oscillospirales; family Acutalibacteraceae; genus Fimenecus. The sequence continues at coordinate 21,939 of JAZSHP010000082.1, read as the reverse complement.
CTTGGAATAAAATGTATAACAGTAACTGACCCTCGACTTGCTAAAATAAAAGGACTTGGTCAATTTATTAAAAACAATAGTTTGTTGACAAAAAACGGATATAGTTTTATATTTAAAGACGATATTCGTAATAAAATAGATAAATAATGGAGGTTATTTTTTATGAAAACAATTTTTAAAACATTCATTTCAGTTGCATTGTGTATTTGTATGCTTGTACCAATGTTTACCTTTGTGACTTCTGCAGAAGAAAGCTATGAATCCGTTTCGGATTATGTTTTAGCATCTGATACCGGTGTAGAGGTAGATGAGAAGTTAGAAGTTAAAATATTTTTGTACAAATTATTAAATGAAGTTAGTAACTTTTTAATTAATAATGTTGTGGCAAAGGGTTTAGGTTATATTATTCCTGATTCTGCTGCTGTACTTGATTATGAAGAATTTGATATCAATTCATATGATAATTTTTATCCTGGTATGGATAAATTTATAGATGAGCCACAGGGTGATAAGGTGTGGAGCCTTGGTTATGGTAAGGCATCTATTCTTCCAGAAGACTTTGGTGAAAAATCTTATGCCAAAGGTGCATATATTCCATACGTATACGGTAATGAAATGTATAAGGATGATGATGGAAAATATGAAGACCTTATGGCTAGAGTTATTGTACTTAATGACGGCTCAGGCAGAGGTAATGTTCTGTTTATTTCAGTAGATGCAATGGGTCTTGCTAATTCTGATGTCAGACTTGTTCGTGAAGCTTTAAAAGATATTGCAAAAAAGAATAATATTGTAAGCATTAATGTTACTTGTACACATATACATACAGGTATTGATTCTCAGGGTGTTTGGACAGACCCTATTGGTTGTCTTATAAATAATACATTGACAAATGATGTTAAATATGGTGTTCCTCGTGAATTTATCGATTCATTGATTGAGGGTTCAAAGCTTGCTGTTGAAGAAGCTCTTTCTGATATGACAAAAGGTGAAATGTATTATTCTTCACTTGATTTAGAAGAATATCTCTTTGACAGAACTGCTCCGATTTCATTTGATACAAACATCTATAAACTCGAATTTATTCCTTATGATATGACAAAAACTCCTACAATTATTTCTACTTACGGATGTCATCCTGAGTCAGCAAGCTTTGACTGGAATCAAGACGAAAGTGACCCATTAAAGCTTGATAGAAAATTCACTGCTGACTTCATCTGGTATACAGAAAAACTCCTTAATTCTGCAGGATTTAATTTTATTTTCATTCAGGGTAATGTTTCTACCGTTTCATCAGACAGAAGTAACTCAAGTGACGGACTTGATGGTTCAGCACATGAGGGCGCAATGAGATATGGTTATGAAATTGGATATATTCTTCTTGGTATGAGTATGAATACTGAAGAAAGAATTGCTCTTAATGAAGTAACTGGTGATAAGCTCGGCGTTGAAAAATATAGTGGACAGGAAGATTATACTATTTGGTATGATGGTCTTCCAACAGTAGAAAAAGAATATGTGAAACCGGTTCTTAACGTAAAATCAAAGCAGTTTACAGTACAGATTGAAAACAATCTTGTAGGACTTCTCGGTAAAACATCAATTGCTGATAACCTTGTTCTTAAGGACGATAACTGGAATTACTATACAGTAACTGAGGTTGGTTATCTTGAAATCGGTGACAATATGAAGGTTTATATGAGCCCTGGTGAAACATTCGGAGAACTTCTCTTTGGAGGAAATGGCGCAAAAGGATTCCCAATGCTTCCAATCAGAGAATACACCGGTGAGGATATTATTATTATGGACCTTATGAATGATGCAGCAGGTTATGTTGCAAATGAAGCAAATTTTGTAATGGCTGGTTATCAGTATAACGAGCTTACAGGCGGATTTGATAGTGATACATGGTGCCTTATTTCTTACGGTAAGCATGCTGGTACAACTTTTATCAGTAATTTCTATGAGATATTTGACAGTGTGAGATAAAGTAAAAACAGGTTGCTAATTAGCAACCTGTTTTTTTATTTAAAATCCAATTTCTTCTGCAGTTTGTTTTAAAAATTCACAAGATTTTATGAAAGCTGTTCTTTCATTTTCCTTTAAGTCAAGAACAATTATATCTTCAATTCCGTTTCTACCTATTATTGCAGGAAGTCCTGCATAAACATCATTAATGCCGTATTGTCCGTTTAGCATTACTGATACTGTCAGTGCACTTTTTTCATCACCGAAAATTGCTCTGACTATTCTTACAAGAGCCATACCAATTCCATAATATGTTGCAGTTTTTGCCTTTATAATTTCTTGTGCCGCACCTGTAACATCTTTACTTATTTTATATAAGTCATCAAAAGAAAATCTTCCGTTTGAAGAATCAACAATATCATACACCTTTTTTGTAGTGATGTATGCCTGTGACCAAGGGACGATTTCACTGTCGCCGTGTTCACCAATTACATAGGCATGAACATTTCGTGGGTCAATTGAAAAATAATCACCAAGCAAATAACGAAGTCGGGCAGTATCAAGTGTTGTTCCACTACCAATAACACGGGATGGGTCAAACCCTGATAATTCAAGAGTTATTTTTGTCATAATATCAACAGGATTAGTTGCAACAAGGAAAATACCGTCAAAACCACTTTGCACAATTGGTTCTATTATTGATTTGAATACTTCGTAATTTCTTTTTAAAAGTGAAATTCTGCCTTCACCATCCTTCTGTGCAACACCTGCAGCAATAACAACTATATCTGCATCGTGGCAGTCTGAATATTCACCTGCATAAATTAACATATTTCTTTTTGCAAAAGGAAGACCGTGATTAAGGTCCATTGCTTCTCCTTTTGCTTTTTCTTTATTAACATCAATAAGCACAAGCTGGTCACATTCACCGCTGTTTAAGAGCGCATAAGCAAAACTCATTCCTACAAATCCTGTGCCCACAAGTGCAACTTTTTTTAAATCTCCGTTCTTCATTTTTTTCATCCTTTAATTTATAATGATTTTATATTTTTCTAGCCAATAATTTATCTGTAAAAAATATGCAATAGTTTGTGGAGTTGTCATTAACTGACCATACCAAGGCTCATTATTATTTGTTTTAAGTAGTTTTTCCAACTCCGTCTTTTTTATAAATGTTAACACAGGTGATGATGAATTTTCAATAACTTCTTTTAATTTTTCTGAAACAATTTTCAAATAAACAGGATTATGTGTTTTTGGATATGGACTTTTCTTTCTCCAAAGTATTTCATTTGGCAATATTCCTTCCATTGCTTTTCTTAATAATCCTTTTTCATATGAATTATAGTCTTTATATTCCCAAGGAACTGAATATAAATATTCGGCTATTCTATAATCGCAAAATGGTACTCTCACCTCAAGACCATTGTACATGCTCATTCTGTCTTTTCTGTCAAGAAGAGTCTGCATAAACCAATCTGAATTAAGTTTTATCATTTCTTTCATACGGGATTCGAGAGGAGATATGCCATCAATCTTTGATGTGTTTATAAGTGTGTCTTTGTATCTTGAATAAACATATTCTGTTGCATCAGGTACTTTAATTTCATCCTTTATAAATGATTTTCTGTATTCAGTTGACTGAGCCCATGGAAATCCCTTAATTGACCTGATTTCTTTATCACGATACCAAGGATATCCTCCAAAAATTTCGTCAGCACATTCACCTGACAATGCAACAGTGCAATGCTTTTTAATTTCCTTGCAAAACAGTAATAATGACGAGTCGATATCAGCCATTCCCGGCAAATCCCTTGCATCTACAGCCATATAAAGTGCATTTGCTAAATCATCATTAGATAATGTTATTAAATGATGCTCACATTGTAAGTATTCAACCATTTTATTTATGAATTCATTATCACTATTTGGTTGAAATTTACTTGATTTAAAGTATTTATCATTATCTTCATAAGTGACGGAAAATGTGTGTAATTTTTGTCCTTTTTCATTAAAATATAAATTTGCTATTGAAGAAATAATGCTCGAATCAAGTCCTCCTGATAAAAATGTGCCAACAGGCACATCGGAAACTAATTGCCTTGTTATAGCATCTTTTACAAGAAATCTTGTTTTTTCAATTGTTTGCATTAAATTGTCCGTATGTTGTTTGTCATTTAAAGTCCAGTATTTTTTTATTTTTATACCATCTTTATTATAGTATCCACAGCAAGCAGGTTTAATTTCATTTATATTTTTAAATACTCCGCATCCCGGAGTTCGTCCGGGACCGATAAACATTATTTCAGCGATGGAATTTTCATCAATAATTGGTTCAACACATTTATGAGCTAATAGTGCTTTGATTTCTGACCCAAAAATAAACGAGTTGTTTACAATTGTATAGAATAATGGTTTTACTCCTATTCTATCCCGAGCAAAAAACAATTTTTTGTCATCATTATTCCATATTGCAAATGCAAATATTCCATTTAATTTGTTTACGCTTTCATCTTTCCACTGTATAAACGCTTTAAGAACTACTTCTGTATCGGAATCAGTAATAAATTTATGTCCAAGTAATATCAAATCATTTTTTATTTCCTCAGTGTTATATAATTCTCCATTATAAACAATTGCATATTCCGTATTACCATATTTGGTTATCATTGGTTGAATTCCATTTTCAATATCTATCACGGCAAGTCTTGAGTGTACTAATGCAACATTGTCTTTAATATATATTCCATTTTGGTCAGGTCCACGTGGAGCTAATACTTTTTGCATTTGAAAATATGAATCTTTATTTTTAATTGTTGATTGAATAAAAGACACCTCGCCGGCAATTCCGCACATATAATCACCTCAAAATCATATTCATAATAGAATATGATTTTAAATTATAAAAATACATTTATTCCTTTATTTTTATATAGTTGTGTGATAAAATCTTTGTGAGGTGGTATTATGTCACGACTTATTAATCATGTTGGCTCTTTTTTTCCAAAACTTCAAAAAGACTTTAAAATCTATGGCAGTGAAGTTTTTTCAGAGGTTTATGATGGTGACTTTTATAAAGACATTCCTTTTTCAGAATATATAAATTACAATTTTGAATTGCCATTGGATAATGCTTTTTATATCAGTGATTTTGGTGCGATTCCCAATAATGCATCAGTTAACAATGCAAAATCAATTAATTCTGCTATTGAATCTTGTAATGGAAATGGTGGTGGAATTGTAGTTGTTGATAAGGGAACATATACGAGTGGTACAATATACTTAAAAAGTAATGTAATTTTATATATTAAAAAGGATGCATCAATTATCGCTTCACATAATACTGATGATTTTACTGAAAATGCATTGATTTACGCCGATAATTGCGAAAATATCGGTATAGTAGGTCCCGGTAAAATATGTGGTGAAGGTAATTTCTTTTCATTAAAACCACAGTTACCTCCAAAAACAGAGCCCTTTAAAAGAACACTTGATGTATGGGATTTAAGGCAAGAATACAGAAAGAGAATACGTTTTCCTCATAAAAGTAAGTATGGTTATTTGATGTTTTTTAAGAATTGCAACAGAATTAAACTGTACAACTTTATTCTTGAAAATTCAGCAATGTGGACTTTGAATGTTAATTCATCAAATGATGTTAATGTTTCAAAGGTTGTTATCAACAATAATCGTCATGTTGCAAATTGTGACGGTATTGATATTTGTGGTTCCTCAAATGTTGTTGTTAAAAATTGTTTTGTGTCAACTGCTGACGACGGAATTGTGCTTAAAAATAATATGAGTATTACAACATCAGGTGATGACGGACTTAAGGTCAAAAACAATCTAGATGTTGCCTGTAAAAATGGTATGAGCAACATTTATATTCACGATTGTGAAGTTGTTTCTTGTACTAATGCTTTCAAAATTGGTACTGAAACATCTTTGGATATTTCAGATGTAACAGTGGAAAATTGTAAATTTTACTTAACTGATATTTACCCTGCGGGTGTAAGTGGAATTTCAATCGAGTCTTGTGATGGAGCTAAGGTTAGAAATATTAAAGTATCAAATATAAAAATGAATTCTATGGCTTGTCCGTTGTTTATCAGACTTTGTAATCGTAACGGTGATAAGAAACCTGAACTTGATGGAAAAGGAAAAATAGAAAACATTTATGTAAAAAATATTAAAGCAGATAATATTGAAATACCAATTATGATTATGGGTATTCCTAATCAAAAAATCAAAGATATCATTTTGGAAAATTTCGACATTAAGTATGCAGACGGAAGAGATTATATTGATTTACGATTTAAAATACCTGAACAAGAAAAAGAATATCCTGAATGTAATCGATATAGAAATATCAATGCATATGGATTTTTCTTAAGGCATACTGATAATGTTCAAATCAGAAATGTTAAAGTTAAACCAAGAAAAAATACGTTAAGAAAATACAAAAAAATAATTGATTGTGAAAATGTAAAGATAATTAAGGTGTAAAATTATGGATATAAAAGAAAAAATGCATAGTGGAGATTTGTATCTTTCAATGGATGAGGATATTTTCAATGAACAGCTTACATATCTTGAAAAGCTATATGATTTTAATTCTACAAGACCTCTTGAACAGGAAAAACGAGCAGAAATGCTTAAAAATATGTTTGCAGAAATAGGTGACAACTGTTACATTGAACCACCACTTCATGCAAACTGGGCAGGTAAAAATGTTCATTTTGGTAAGGGCGTTTATGCTAATTTCAACTTAACTCTTGTTGACGATACACATATCTATGTGGGAGACTATACAATGATTGGTCCTAATGTTGTACTTGCTACTGCGGGACATCCGATTTTACCAGAATTAAGACCTCTTGCATATCAGTATAATATGCCTGTGCGTATCGGTAAAAACTGTTGGTTAGGTGCAGGAGTTGTTGTTTTACCAGGAATTTCGATAGGTGATAATACTGTTATTGGAGCAGGTAGTATTGTGACAAAGGATATCCCTGCTAATGTGGTTGCAGTTGGTAATCCGTGTAGAGTATTACGTGAAATAAACGACCACGATAAAGAATTTTATTATAAAGATAGAAAGATAAAATTATGATTTATAAAATTAATTTAAAAGAAGAAGTAAAATCAATTAATCAATTATTTGAATATAAAGAGATTTGCAAAATTAATAATCATATGTTAAATGTTCTAAAGGCAGAAAATCGTACACTTGAATTTCATATGCATGAGTTGTCTGATGAATTGTTTTATTGTATTGAAGGTGAGTTTGATATTGAATTTGAAGATGGTAAAACACATTTATGTGAAGGCGATTTAATTGTAATTCCTAAAGGTATTTTACATCGACCGGTCTGTACAACATTGGTAAAATGTCTTCTCATAGAATTAGATGGTACATTAGATAATAGTAATACCGGTGGGACATATAAGAAATAATCATAATTTATGATATTTTTTATATCATATTTTTATATTTTTTGTTGTATTTTTTCAATAATATGGTAGAATAATATTAATAAAATTAGGGAGTGATTTTAATGGAACTTAAAGGTTCAAGAACTGAAGCTAATCTTATGACTGCATTTGCAGGTGAGTCACAGGCAAGAAACAAATACACATATTATGCATCAAAGGCTAAGAAAGACGGCTATGTTCAGATAGCTCAGATTTTTGAAGAAACAGCTAACAATGAAAAAGAACATGCTAAAATTTGGTTTAAACTTCTTCATGATGGCGGTATTCCTACAACAGTTGAAAACCTTAAAGATGCTGCTGCAGGTGAAAATTATGAGTGGACAGAAATGTATGCTGAATTTGCAAAAGTAGCAAAAGAAGAAGGCTTTGACCATATTGCAGCTCTTTTTGAAATGGTTGCAAAAATTGAAAAGGACCATGAAGAAAGATATAAGAAACTTCTTGCAAACATCGAGGGTGGTCTTGTATTCTCTCGTGATGGTGATATGATGTGGATTTGTTCTAACTGCGGACACGTTCATATCGGTAAGGAAGCACCTGAAATTTGTCCTGTTTGTGCACATCCTAAGGCATATTTCATGATGAAAGCAGAAAACTATTAATTTCAACAAAAGTGGAGTCTAAAAAACTCCACTTTTTTACATATATTGTGCTGTGATTTTATTGACATACAACATCTAAATATGTTACTATATTTAGGAACGAAATTTCGATTTTAATGGGTGATGAAATGAAACAATTGATTAGTAAAGCAACAATTTATTATAATTCTCAATTCATTAAGAAAGATATTTTAATTGACAACGGAATAATTGCCGAAATTTCTGACTTTATAGCTCCTGAATGTGCTGATTTTGTATATAATTTTGAAGATAATTATATTTTTCCCGGTTTTACAGATGTACACGTGCATCTGCGTGAACCGGGTTTTTCTTATAAGGAAACCATAAAGACTGGTACTTTAGCATCAGCTCGTGGTGGTTACACATCAGTTTGTTCAATGCCTAATTTAAACCCTGTTCCTGACTCTGTTGAACACATACAAGAGCAAGTTGACATCATTAAAAAAGATGCCGTAATTAATGTTTATCCTTATGCTTCAATCACAGTTAAGCAGATGGGTGAAGAACTTTCTGATTTAGCAGGAATGGCTGATATGTGTATTGCATATTCTGACGACGGTAGGGGAGTCCAGAGCGACGAAATGATGCTTAATGCTATGAAATTAGCAAAAGAGCATAATAAAATGATTGTTGCCCATTGTGAAGTAAATGATTTACTTAATGGTGGTTATATTCATAAGGGCAAATATGCTGAAGAACACGGGCATAAAGGTATCTGTTCCGAAAGCGAATGGAAACAGATTGAAAGAGATATTGAACTTGTTAAACAAACAGGTTGTGCATATCATGTTTGCCACATTTCAACAAAAGAAAGCGTTGAGCTTATTCGACAGGCTAAAAAAGATGGCGTTAATATCACTTGTGAAACAGGTCCTCATTATCTTGTTCTTTCCGATAAGGATTTACAGGAACATGGTCGTTTTAAAATGAATCCGCCACTTCGTGATGAGAGTGATAAAGAAGCACTTATTCAAGGCGTTCTTGACGGTACAATTGATATGATTGCTACTGACCACGCACCGCATAGTGCTGAAGAAAAATCTAAAGGTCTTGAAAAGAGCAATATGGGTGTTGTTGGTATTGAAACTGCATTTCCTGTAATGTACACTTATTTTGTAAAAGCAGGTATCATATCTCTTAAAAAACTTGTCGAATTACTTTCAGTAAATGCAAATAAGAGATTTGGTATAGGCAGTTCAATTGAAATCGGCAAACCAGCTGATTTAACAATATTTGATTTAAATAATAAATATACTGTAAATCCTGATGATTTCCTTTCTATGGGTAAAAGTACTCCGTTTGAAGGAATGGAGGTTTATGGTAAATGTAATATGACAATTTGTAATGGTAAAGTTGTTTGGGAGGCTAAATAAATGTACCAAGGTATTTATGAAATTATTAGTAATAAACAACTGACAGACAGTATCTTTGAAATGGTACTTAAAGGTGATACATCATCAATTACTGCACCCGGTCAGTTTATTAATATCAAACTTGATGGTTTTTATCTTCGCAGACCAATTTCAATTTGTGATTATGATGACAGTACAATCACAATTATTTATAAGGTTGTAGGTAGTGGTACTGAAGTGATGAGTAAAATGAACTCAGGTGAAAAACTTGATGTTCTTTGTGGTCTTGGAAATGGTTTTGATACATCAAAATCTATGGACAAGCCTGTGCTTATCGGTGGTGGTGTTGGTGTACCACCAATGTACAATCTTTGTAAAAAACTTATTTCAGAAGGTAAAAACGCTACTGTTATTCTTGGATTCAATAAAAAAGATGAAATATTCTATGAAGACGAATTCAAGAAACTTGGTGCTACAGTGAAAGTAACAACAGTTGACGGTTCATATGGAATTAAGGGCTTTGTTACAGATGCACTTAAGGAGACAGAATATAGTTATTTTTACACTTGTGGTCCTATGCCTATGTTCAAGGCTATTGAGTCAACAGTTGTGACAAGTGGACAATACAGCTTTGAGGAGAGAATGGGATGCGGTTTTGGTGCTTGTATGGGTTGTTCATGCAAGACAAAATATGGTAACAAGAGAATCTGTAAAGATGGCCCTGTACTTGAAAGAGAGGAAATCATATGGTAAACACAAAAGTAAATCTTCTCGGTATTGAAATCGATAATCCAATTATTCCTGCAAGTGGTACATACGGATTTGGTTATGAATTTGCTGAACTTTATGATATCAATGTTCTTGGTACATTTTCATTTAAAGGTACTACAAAAGAACCTCGTTTCGGTAATCCTACACCAAGAATTGCTGAATGTAATGCCGGTATGATTAATTCAGTTGGTCTTCAGAATCCCGGTGTTGAAAAAGTAATCAGTGAAGAATTACCAAAGCTTGCAAAGGTGTTCAATAAACCTGTTATGGCAAATGTAAGTGGTTTTTCAGTTGAAGAATATGCATATACTTGTGAAAAGATTAATGAATGTGAACAGGTAGGATGGATAGAGGTTAATGTTTCTTGTCCTAATGTTCATAATGGCGGTATGAGCTTTGGTACAGAACCGGCTGCTGTCGAAAAAGTTGTAAAGGCAGTTAAGGCAGTAACAACTAAGCCGATTATCATTAAGCTTTCACCAAATGTAACGGATATTGTTTCTATTGCAAAAGCTGCTGAATCTGCAGGTGCAGACGGTATCAGTCTTATCAATACATTACTTGGTATGAGAATTGATATTAAGCGTCGTCAACCGGTAATTGCAAACAAAATGGGTGGTTTTTCAGGTTCTGCAATTTTCCCTGTTGCAGTTAGAATGGTTTACCAGGTTTATGATGCGGTTAAAATTCCGATTATCGGTATGGGTGGTGTTTCAACTGCCAAGGATGTAATTGAGCTCATGATGGCAGGTGCAACTGCTGTTCAGGTTGGTGCAGCAAACCTTGTTGACCCATTTGTATGTAAAACAATTATTGAAGAATTACCAAATGAACTTGCTAAATTAAATGTTAATGATATAAACGAAATTATAGGAGGCGCACATTAATGGGTAAGGACGTAATTATTGCTTGTGACTTTGCGAGTAAAGAGGATGTTATGAATTTTCTTGATAAATTCACAGGCAGAAAACCATTTGTAAAAATTGGTATGGAGCTTTATTATGCTGAAGGTCCGTCAATTGTTAAGGAAATTAAGGCAAGAGGTCATAAAATTTTTCTCGATTTAAAGCTTCATGATATTCCAAACACAGTAAAAAAATCAATGGCTGTTCTCTCAAATCTTGATGTTGATATGACAAATCTCCATGCAGGTGGTGCTATTCCTATGATGGAAGGTGCTCTTGAAGGTCTTACTCGTCCTGATGGTACAAGACCGATGCTTATCGCTGTTACACAGCTTACATCAACAAGTCAGGAAGTAATGGAAAGAGATTTACTTATCAAAGAACCTATTGATGAAGTTGTTATGCACTACGCTAATAACGCTAAAATTGCAGGTCTTGATGGAGTTGTATGTTCACCACTTGAAGCTGATAAAGTTCATAATAGATGTGGTAAAGACTTTGTAACAGTTACTCCTGGTATTCGTTTTGCTGATGGTGATATTGGTGACCAGGTTCGTGTAATGACACCTGAAAAGGCAAAAGAAGCAGGTTCTGACTATATTGTTGTTGGCAGACCAATTACGGCTGCTGCTGACCCTGTTGCTGCATACGAAAGATGCGTTGCAGAATTTTGTGATTAATAGAGGAGAATAACAATGGAAGCATATAAAAGAGAGTTTATACAGTTTTTAGAAGGTGCAGGCGTTCTTAAATTTGGTGATTTTACTGCTAAGAGTGGTAGAAAAATTCCTTATTTTGTTAATGCAGGTATGATTAAAACAGGTGACCAGATTACAAAGATGGGTGAATTCTATGCAAAGGCTTATTTTGATAAGCTTGGAAAGAAGGAAGCAGTTCTCTATGGACCTGCTTATAAAGGAATTTCCCTTTCAATTTCAGCAGCAGTTGCTCTTTCAAAGAATGGTCTTAATGTTCCTTTTTTCTTCAATCGTAAGGAAGTAAAGGACCATGGTGAAGGCGGCACATTTGTTGGTTATGTTCCACAGGCAGGCGAAGAAATCGTTATTATTGAAGATGTAATTACAGCAGGTACTGCTATCCGTGAATCAATGGAAATTCTTAGTAACCTTGATAACGCAAAGGTTATTGCTACATTCATTATGGTTGACCGTAAAGAAAAGGGTCAGTCTGAAAAAGGCGCAATGCAGGAAATTGAAGAACAGTTCGGCTTCCCCGTATATTCAGTAGTTGATGTTTATGATATTATTGAATACCTTGAAGAAGACGATAAAAACCTTGAAAATGTTGAAAGAATTAAAAAGTACCTTGAAGTAAATGGTGCTAAATAATAAGGAAGATAAATATGAGAAGTCTTATTGATATTCAAGAACTTTCAGTTAATGAAATTGATGAACTTATTGCGGTTGCAAATGATATTATAGATAATCCTGCTAAATATTCTGAGAAATGTAAAGGAAAAATCCTTGCAACTCTTTTCTTTGAACCATCAACAAGAACGAGATTGAGTTTTGAATCTGCAATGTTTAGTCTTGGTGGTAATGTTCTTGGTTTTTCTGAAGCGCAGAGTTCTTCATCTGCAAAAGGTGAAAGTGTTGCAGATACTATTCGTACCGTTGGATATTATGCTGATATTATCGCTATGCGTCATCCAAAAGAAGGAGCTCCTATGGTTGCTTCTATGAACACAGAAATTCCTGTTATCAATGCGGGTGATGGTGGACATAATCATCCTACACAAACACTTACTGATTTACTTACAATTCAGAGAGAAAAAGGAAGATTTGATAATCTTACAATTGGTTTTTGTGGTGACTTAAAGTTTGGTAGAACAGTTCATTCTCTTATCGGGGCTATGTCAAGGTATGAGAATGTAAAATTTGTTCTTATTTCTCCTGAAGAATTAAAGGTGCCTGAATATATTAAACAAACTGAACTTGAAGCTAAAAATCTTGAATATGTGGAAACAACATCTCTTGAAGAAGCAATGCCTGAACTCGATATTCTATATATGACAAGAGTTCAACGTGAACGTTTCTTTAATGAACAGGATTATATTCGTCTTAAAGATAGTTATATTCTTACTCCACAGAAGCTTGAAACTGCAAAAGAAGATTTATGTATTATGCATCCACTTCCAAGAGTAAATGAAATATCTGTTGCTGTTGATAAAGACCCACGTGCTTGTTATTTCAGACAAGTTAACAATGGTAAGTTCATCAGAATGGCTCTTATTATGAAATTGTTGGAGGTAGAATAAATGATTATCGGACAAATTAAAGACGGAATCGTTATTGACCATATCACAGCTGGAAAAGGTATGGCTCTTTACAATTTTTTAGGACTTGATAAAATTGATTGTCAGGTGGCTCTCATAAAAAATGCTGACAGCATTAAAATGGGCAAGAAGGATATTATCAAAATAGATAGAGTTATTGATTTAGATTTAGATGCTTTGGGATATCTTGACCCGGGTGCAACAGTTAATATTATTGAGGACTCAAAAATTGCTAAAAGATATGCAACAATTCTTCCAGAAAGAGTTGAAAATGTGATTAAATGCAAAAATCCTCGTTGTATTACAACTGTTGAGCAGGAACTTCCGCATATTTTTACATTAGGAGATAAGGAAAATAGAGTATATCGTTGTCTTTATTGTGAAAGCAGAGCAAAATAATACACAAAAATTTATTCTAAAATTGTCGAAATTTCGGCATACGATTTTTGCGGTTTAATTGACATTAAATATCAAATTATATTATAATATTTACGTTAAATTCAATATTACCGTGTAACTGACGGAAATGTGTGGAGCACCACAGAGGAGCACGGGATTTTTTAGCCGACCGTCTGGGCAGTTCTACTTATATTTTTAAGGATAGGACTGTCCATTTATGCTTTTTTAGGAGGTAATTATGAAAAAAGTAGGAATTTTAATGGGAAGCGATAGCGACCTTCCAATCATTAAAAAAGCAACAGCTGTTTTGGATGATTTAAGTATCCCATATACAGTTAACATTTATTCAGCACACAGAACACCTGAACAGGCTCGTGATTTTGCTCTTAGTGCAAGAAGCAATGACTATGGTGCGTTGATTTGTGCTGCCGGTATGGCTGCGCATCTTGCAGGTGCTATTGCTGCTAACACAACATTACCGGTTATCGGTATTCCTTGTGCTTCACAGTATCTTGATGGTATGGATGCACTTCTTTCAACAGTACAGATGCCTTCAGGTATTCCTGTTGCAACCGTTGCAATAAACGGTGGTGCGAATGCTGCACTTCTTGCTGCACAGATTATTGGCGTCGAAGATAAAGAACTTGCAGATAAGCTTGATAAGATGAGAAAAGATGCAGCTGAAGTTGTTCTTAAAAAAGATGCAGACGTTATGTCTAAATTAAATTCATAAAAACTTATATTTATATTAAAGGAGCAAAAAACAATGGAAAAGATTTACACAGGTAAAACAAAGGACGTATTTAAACTCGAAAATGGTAACTGTCTTCTTAAATTTAAAGACGATTGTACAGGTAAAGACGGTGTTTTTGACCCAGGTGAAAATTCAGTAGGTCTTACAATTGACGGTGTTGGTGATGTTAACCTTCGTATGTCAATTTATTTCTTTGAAAAAGTTAATGCTGCTGGTATCAAAACACATTATGTTAGCGCAAATCTTGAAGACACAACAATGGAAGTTCTTCCAGCTAAGGTTTTTGGTCATGGTCTTGAAGTAATTTGTCGTCATAAAGCTGTTGGTAGCTTTATCCGTCGTTATGGTGATTATATTGAAGATGGTGCAGACCTTCCTGCATATGTTGAAATGACATTCAAAGATGATGCTAAGGGTGACCCACTTGTAATCAAAGATGCTCTTGTTGCTCTTGGTGTTATGACTGACAAACAGTATGAGGATATTAAAAAGATGACTCAGGATATTACACAGATTGTTGCTGATGACCTTAAGGAAAAAGGACTTGTTCTTTATGACATCAAATTTGAATTTGGTTATGACCCAGATGGCAATGTAATGCTTATCGACGAAATCGCATCAGGTAATATGCGTGTATATAAAGATGGTCAGTATATTGACCCAATGACACTTTCAGAACTTTTCTTTGCATAAGAGGTATATTTTATGGGTGGCTTTTTTGGTGCAGTCAGCAAGAATGATACTGTTTTAGATGTATTTTTTGGCACTGACTATCACTCTCACCTTGGTACTCGTCGTGGCGGTATGGCTGCCTACGACGAGCAAAAAGGATTACAACGTAAAATTCATAAAATTGAAAATTCACCTTTTAGAACGAAATTTGAGAATATTTCAAATCAGATGAAAGGTAATTCAGCAATAGGTTGCATCAGTGATTCTGATGCACAGCCTTTGCTTGTTCGTTCAAAGCTTGGTTTGTATGCAATTTGTATTATTGGATTAATCAATAATAAAGAAAAGCTTGTTGAAGATTATCTTTTCACAAATGGTGGTCATTTTGGTGCAATGACAAATGATGGTATTAACTCAACTGAACTCGTTGCTGCAATGATTAACCAAAAAGATAGTTTTGCAGAGGGAATTACTTATGCTCAGAGTTTGATTGAAGGTACTGCTTCAATTCTTATTTTGACAAATCGTGGTACAATCATTGCAGCACGTGACAGATTAGGAAGAATTCCTGTTTTGATTGGGCAGCGTGATGACGGATATTGTGTTTCTTTTGAAGATTTTGCATACAAAAAATTAGGCTATCTTGATTATAGAGAGCTTGGTCCTGGTGAAATTGTAGAACTTACTGCTGATTCTGTTAATGTTTTAAGAGAATCCGGAAAAGAAATGAAGATATGTGCATTTCTTTGGTCATATTATGGTTATTCAACATCCTGTTATGAAGGTGTTAACGTTGAAGTCATGAGATACAGAAATGGTCAAATTATGGCTCAGAACGACAAAGAAAACAATATTGCACAGGATATTGATTATGTAAGTGGTGTTCCTGATTCCGGTACACCTCATGCAATCGGATATGCCAATGAAAGCGGAATTCAATTTGCTCGTCCTTTTATAAAATATACTCCGACTTGGGCAAGAAGTTTTACTCCAACAAATCAAAGTGAAAGAAATCGAGTTGCAAAAATGAAACAGATACCTGTTCATGATTTGATTAAAGATAAAAAATTACTTTTTGTTGATGATAGTATCGTTCGTGGAACACAGCTTCGTGAAACGGTTGAGTTCCTTTATGAAAACGGTGCGAAGGAAGTTCATATCCGTTCTGCGTGCCCACCGATTATGTATAGTTGTAAATATCTTAATTTTTCAAGAGCTACTTCTGAAATGGAATTAATTGCAAGAAGTACTATCGCAGAACTTGAAGGTGAAGAAGGATTCAAGCATATTGATGATTATATTGATTCCACAACTGAACGTGGAAAAAAATTAAGAAGTGCTATTTGTGAAAAATTGCACTTTACATCTCTTGAATTCCAATCTATTGATGGGATTATCAAAGCTATAGGACTTCCGGCTGATAAGATTTGTACATATTGTTGGACCGGAAAAGAATAAAAAAATAACACAGGAGATTATAGTATGGAACATGAAAATTCTTTCTCTGCAAGCTATGCGGCTGCAGGTGTAGATATTACTGCTGGATATAAATCAGTAGAATTAATGAAAAAACATGTTGCAAGAACTCGTAATGAGGGTTCTGTAGATGATGTAGGCGGTTTCGGTGGCTGCTTTGATTTGAGTTGTGTTGCCGGTATGGAACATCCTATTTCTGTTTCTGGTACTGATGGTTGTGGTACTAAGGTTAAATTAGCAATTCTTATGGATAAGCACGATACAATCGGTATTGATGCTGTTGCTATGTGCGTTAACGACATTATTTGTGTTGGAGCCAAGCCATTATATTTCCTTGATTATATTGCTTGCGGTAAAAATGTTCCGGAAAAGATTGCAGAAATTGTTGGCGGTGTTGCTGAAGGTTGTGTTCAGTCCGGTGCTGCACTTATCGGCGGTGAAACTGCAGAACATCCTGGTTTGATGCCTGAAGAAGATTATGACCTTGCAGGCTTTGCAGTAGGTGTTGTAGATAAGCCAAAAATGATTGATAACAGTAAAATGGCTGTTGGTGATGTTGTTATTGCTCTTCCTTCAACTGGTATTCACTCAAATGGTTTCAGCTTATGTCGTAAAGTTTTTGATATTGATAACAATAATCCTGAACTTTATGTTAAACGTGATGAATTAGATGGAAAGAGTATTGCTGAAGCATTACTTGTACCTACAAAGATTTACGTTAAGCCTGTTCTTGCTCTTCTTGAAAAGGTAAACGTAAAGGGTATTTCTCATATTACAGGTGGCGGCTTCTACGAAAATATTCCACGTTCAATTCCTGATGGACTTTGCGCAAAGATTGATAAGTCTGCTGTAAAAGTACTTCCAATCTTTGATGTTATTGCTAAATGGGGAAATATTCCTGAACGCGATATGTATAACACTTATAATATGGGAGTTGGTATGAGTATAGTAGTTCCTGCTGATGAAGTAGAACTTTCTCTCTCTATTCTTAAAGAAAATGGCATTGACGCATATGTAATCGGTGAGATTATCGAAGGCGACGAGAAGGTGCTTTTATAATGAGTAAGAGAATTGTTGTTCTTGTATCCGGTGGAGGTACAAACTTACAAGCACTTATTGATGCAGAAAAAAGAGGAGAGCTAGGCAACGGTAAAATAACTTGTGTTATTTCTTCTAAAGCTGATGCATACGCTCTAACCCGTGCTGAAAATAATGGAATTAAAACAAGAACACTTATTAGAAAAGATTATACAGATATTGCATCATATAGTTGCGCTATGAGAGATATTCTTATTGAAGAAAAGGCTGACTTGATTGTTTATGCCGGATTTATGACTATACTTGATGAAAATGTTTGTGATACATTTCAAAATAAAATGATTAATGTACATCCTGCACTTATTCCATCATTTTGTGGTAAGGGCTTTTACGGATTACATGTTCACGAAGAAGCCTTGAAAAAGGGTGTTAAAGTTTCAGGTGCAACTGTTCATTTTGTAACAGCAGAATGTGATGCAGGCCCAATTATTTTACAAAAATCAGTTGATGTATTGGACGACGATACACCTGAAACATTACAAAAAAGAATTATGGAACAAGTTGAATGGAAGATTCTTCCTAAAGCAGTGCAACTTTTCTGTGATGATAAAATCTTAATTGAAAACGGTAAGACTTATATTAAATAAACGGAGGATATTCAAATGGAAATCAAGTCACTTGAATGCGAACTTAATTCACTTCCATACCATGGTAGAGGTATTATCATTGGTAAAAGTGCTGACGGCAAAAAAGCAGTTACTGCTTATTTTATAATGGGAAGAAGCGTTAACAGCCGTAACAGAGTTTTCGTTGCTGAAGGCGATGCAATGAGAACAAAGGCTTTTGATGAATCTAAAATGACTGACCCACATCTTATTATTTATTATCCTGTAAGAGTTCTTGGTAACAAAACTATTGTTACTAATGGTGACCAGACAGATACTATCTATGAACTTATGGATAAGCAGATGACATTTGAACAGGCACTCCGTACTCGTGAATTTGAGGATGATGCTCCTAACTATACTCCAAGAATTTCAGGTATTATCAGACTTGAAAATGGTGATATGAATTACGCTATGTCAATTCTCAAGTCAGCAGATGGTGATGGTAGTTCTTGTCAGAGATATAATTTTGCATACTCCAATCCTCTTGCAGGCAGAGCAAAGTTCATTCACACATATAAATGTGATGGTGACCCACTTCCAAGTTTTGAGGGTGAACCAAAAACACTTGAACTTCCTGATGTAGATATTGATTCATTAACAGATATTATCTGGAAAAATCTTAATGAAGATAATAAGGTTTCACTTTTTGTAAGATATATTGACCTTGCAACTGGTGAATTCGAATCAAGAATTGTTAATAAGAATGTATAAGGAGATTTGAAATGAAAGAATTTGAACTTAAATATGGTTGTAACCCTAACCAGAAACCTTCAAAAATTTATATGGAAGATGGTTCAGAACTTCCAATTGAAATTCTTAACGGAAGACCAGGTTTTATCAATTTCCTTGATGCATTTAACTCTTGGCAGCTTGTAAAAGAAATCAAGGATATTCTTGGTATGCCTGCTGCAACATCTTTTAAGCATGTTAGCCCTACTTCTGCTGCAGTTGGTGTTAAGCTTCCTGAATCTCTTAAAAAGGCTTGCTTTGTTGATGATATCGAAGGTCTTGATGATTCTCCACTTGCTTGTGCATATGCAAGAGCAAGAGGTACAGACAGAATGTCATCTTTCGGTGACTGGATTGCTCTTAGTGACGAATGCGATGCTACAACAGCTAAGCTTGTTGCTCGTGAAGTATCTGACGGTATTATTGCACCGGGTTATTCTGATGAAGCTCTTGAGATTCTCAAGGGTAAGAGAAATGGTAACTATAATATTGTTAAGATTGATGCAAATTATGTTCCGGCTGTTCAGGAAAAGAAACAGGTTTTCGGTATTACATTTGAACAGGGAAGAAATAATTTCAGAATTGACGAAGAACTTCTTTCTAATATTGTTACTGAAAATAAAGAATTCCCTGATGAAGCAAAGCGTGACTTGATTATAGCTCTTATTACACTTAAATATACACAGTCTAATTCAGTTTGTTATGCGTATGATGGACAGGCTATCGGTGTTGGTGCAGGTCAACAGTCAAGAATTCACTGTACAAGACTTGCAGGTACTAAGGCTGATACATGGCATCTTCGTCAACATCCAAAAGTACTTGATTTACCATTCCGTGATGATATCCGTCGTCCTGACAGAGATAATGTTATTGATGGTTACATTAATAAGAATGAAGAAGATGTTTGTGCAGAAGGAATTTGGCAGAAGTACTTCAAGACACAGCCTGAACCTCTTACTGCAGAAGAAGCAAGAGCTTATCTTGATACAATTACAGGTGTTTCAGTAGGTTCTGATGCATTCTTCCCATTTAGCGATAATATTGAAAGAGCACGTAAGAGTGGTGTTTCATATATTGCAGAACCAGGTGGTTCTATCCGTGATGATGTGGTTATTGATTGCTGTAATAAATATGGTATTGCAATGGCATTTACAGGCATGCGTTTGTTCCATCATTAATAATTTCTGAGGTAGCTTATGAAAATAATGGTTGTCGGTGGTGGCGGTAGAGAACACGCTATCATTAAGAAAATTAAAGAAAATAAAAATGTTACTGAAATCTTTGCATTACCCGGTAATGGTGGTATGAAAGATGATGCAACTTTAGTTAATATCGGTGCAAAGGATATCGATAATATCGTTAAGTTTGCAGTTGATAATAAAATCGATTTTGCAGTAGTTGCTCCTGATGACCCACTTGTACTTGGTGCAGTTGATGCACTTAATGCAGTTGGTATCAAGTGCTTTGGACCTAAAAAAGATGCAGCTATTATTGAGGGAAGTAAAGCTTTTTCAAAAAATCTTATGAAAAAGTATAATATTCCAACTGCAGCATTTGAAATTTTTGACAATGCTTATGATGCACTTAAATACCTTGAAACTGCTCCAATTCCAACTGTTGTTAAAGCAGATGGCCTTGCTCTCGGTAAAGGTGTTATTATTGCAATGACTCGTGAAGAGGCTGTTGATGCTGTTAAATCAATTATGGAAGATAAAATCTTCGGTGAAAGTGGTAATAACATTGTTATCGAAGAATTCCTTACAGGTCCTGAAGTTTCTGTTCTTTCATTCACTGATGGTAATGTGGTTGTTCCTATGATTTCATCAATGGACCATAAACGTGCACTTGATAATGATGAAGGTCTTAATACAGGTGGTATGGGCACAATTGCTCCAAACCCATATTATACTGCTGATATCGCAAAAGAATGTATGGAAACAATCTTTGTTCCTACAATTAATGCTATGAAAGCAGAAGGCAGAACTTTTAAAGGTTGCTTGTATTTTGGTCTTATGCTTACTCAAAACGGACCAAAGGTTATTGAATATAACTGTCGTTTTGGTGACCCCGAAACCCAGGTAGTATTACCATTACTTGAATCAGATTTACTTGATATAATGATAGCAGTTGAAGACGAGAAATTAACAGAAGATATGGTTAAATTCTCTGATAAATCAGCATGCTGTGTTGTTATGGCATCAAAAGGTTATCCTGTTAAATATGAAAGTGGTTTCAAAATAACTGTTGATGATGATTTTAATGATAATCTTTATATTGCCGGTGCAAAGCTTAACGGTGATGATGTTGTTACTGCAGGTGGCCGTGTTCTTGGCGTTGTTGCTATTGAAAAAGACTTGGTTTCTGCAATAGAAAAGTCATATTCATCAGTTAAAAAAGTGCATTTTGATAATGCATTTTATAGAAACGACATAGGTGCTAAAGCACTTAAAGTATTAAAGGAGGGATAATAAAGATGGTATATCGTATATTTGTTGAAAAGAAGCCGGGATTGGACAATGAAGCTAAAGGGCTTCTTAGTGAAGCAAAAAATTTGCTTGGTATTGAAAATTTAGAGGATATTCGTCTTTTTAATCGCTATGATGCTGAAAACATTACAGATGAATTGTTTGATTATTCTGTAAAAACTGTTTTTTCAGAACCTCAGCTTGATAATGTATCTTCTTGTTTGAATATTGCTGATGCTTATGTATTTGCAGTAGAGGCACTTCCTGGTCAGTTTGACCAGAGAGCAGACTCTGCAGCTCAATGTATTCAGATTATTTCTCAGGGTG
>JAZSHP010000017.1:0-8173 GCA_045533355.1 Candidatus Fimenecus sp. | reverse complement strand
TCCCCTACAAGATATGTTGTTCTATATTAATTCTCCGATAAACTCCGATTTATGAACAAAAAAGAACCAACACATTTTGTGTTGGTTCTTTTAATATATAAGAATTATTTCTTTTTCTTAGCAGCCTTTTGAGCAGCCTTTTCAGCCTTAAGCTTAGCAGTCATTTCGTCTTTTTCTTTCTGCTTTCTTAAAACTTCAGCTTTATCATTTTCAATCTTTGCCTCATAACGAACCTTTGCCTCATCGTAAAGAGCCATAATTTCATCAAGATGAGTATAGTTTTCTTTCTGAGTCATAAGCTTCTTAGCATCGATATATGGCTTTGCAGCACGATTGAAACGAGCGTGCTTATTAATTTCAACCTTAGCGTTAGCCTGAGCAACCTTCTTTTCAAGCTCAACATTCTTGATTTCATTCTGAAGTGATGCTACAAGAGACTTATCCTTAGCACTCTTTGCTTCTTTTTGCTTTGCGAAAAGGTCTTTAAGAACAGCGTTGCATTCATCTTCTTTATTGTAATATCCGTTGAGGATTTCAAAATTAGGCTGAACGAAGCTTTCCAAAGTTGGGAAATGCTTTTTGATTGCCTTGTATGAATCTTTCTTTTTCTGAGCAAGTTCAACAAAGAAATCGCGAAGCTCTTTGTTTTCTGCATTATTTTTTGGCATAGCCTTTGCTCTTCTGAGCTCTGCATTGATTACATTGATATCAGCATTGAAAAGACCTTCATAACCGCCCTTAAGAACAGCCTCGTATGCATTAGCCTGTGCTTCATATGCTGGTGATGAGAACTTGTCAAGCTCTGCTGAAACTATTTTAGCAATAGCAATTTCCTCGTTGAAATTACGAGCTTCTTTGTACAATTTCTTAGCAGCCTTACGCTGTGCTTTATCCTTAATTGACTTGTAATCTTTTTTAGAAACAGATTTTTCTTGTGCATTAGCATATGTTCTTGCATCATTAATGATGTCAACTGCTTCAACAAGTCTTCCGTCATCAACAATACCGTTGCCGTAGTCTTCAAACAAAGCTCTGATTCTGAGAATACGAACAATACTCTTCTGCTGAGTTTCTTTAAGGTCATAGAAGAAATACGGAACCATATTACAGAATGCACCGAATGCAGCCATAAGTACAAGTGTGCCGATGATTTTTTCAAGAAGTCCGGGTTCACCGGTTGTTACGTCAAGGATTTCATAAGGACTTTCATAACCGTTTGTCTCTGTGATGCCGTATGATTCATAAACGATAGGAAGAACAAGTGATGTAACAAGTGTTACCATGTTACCGATAGTCTGAACTGTTGAGAACATACCGTCAATACGTTCACCTGTTTTGTACTGATGATAGTCTCTGATGTCTGCCTGAATAGCAGGAGTAGTAATCTGTTCAAAAGCACCGAAGAGCCAGTTGAAGTAAACGCACAAAGCAATCCAGTAAATGTTTGTTTTGTTAAGTCCGATTGCAAGGATGCAAACGATGTTCATAAAGTTAACGCCAAGAAGAACCTTTTTCTTACCGAATGCACGGATACAGAATGGAGCGATAATCATACCCCACATTGAAGCATTACCAACAATTGTGTTGATAAGAGCCATAGTTCCACCGTCACAAGCATGACCATAAGTATATACCCATGACATAATCTGGCTATATGCACCTTCAAGGAAACCGAGCCAACCTGCAAGAGCAATAATCCAGAAATATTTGTTCTTTGCAACAGCCTTGAAAGCGTCAATAAATCTTACCTGAGCAACTCTTGTCTTTGCCTGAACAATCTTTTCTTGTGTGTTTGCATAAACAACGCAAGAAAGAGCAAAACCGACAATGGCAAATATAGGATATCCGATTCTGTAAACTCTTATATCATACATATCATCGTTTACAAATGTCTTAGCAATGAGAGGAAGAACGATGTTTGCAATAGATGGAGCTAATGAGTAAACAACGCTCTTGATTGAAAGAACATCAGTTCTTTCCTGTGTGTTAGGTGAAAGAACATGGATAAGGTTAGTGTATGAATCATTGAAGAAACTGAAGAAGAACTGTAAAAGGAAGTTCATCAAAAGAACGATAATACATTTTACAACATAACCCATAAGAACAGGATTTCCTAACTCATCCTGATATGCAACCTGAGGGAACCAGGTGTTGAGCTGTTCATAAGGGAACCAAACATATGCAAGAGCAACAAGGAAGGTAGGAATACCCATTGAAATAAGGTAAGGTCTGTATTTACCCGCCTTATTTCTGCTGTTATCAATCATATTCGCTCTGATAGCAGTAAGAGGGATACTTGCGATAGTAGCAATGATATAAAGAATATACATATGAGTCGGAGCAATACCGATTGCGTCACCAACAACCATATTGTTAGTGCTCAGCATAAGCTGATTGCCCATATAAATCAAGAAATATGCACCGATACCGCCGCCGGCATAAGATACAATTTCTTTAAAGGTCATATAACGACCTGGCATTGGAATTTTCCAATACACTTGAAAATCAGAAATTTTCGATTTTACTGTTTGAGCTAAATTCATTTTTTGCACTCCTTGTACATAATTTTACATTATGAAATTATATCATAGTATAACGATTTGTTCAATGATAAAAACAAAATTTTAATAAAAAATGAACATAAAAAACAGTATTTTGTTAATTTATACTAAATTGAATGGAAAAAAATGTATATAATAACTATAAAAATAAATGAAATTTAAAAAATCATATTGACAAAATTGATATTAGAGTTGATAATATACATATAATTTAATATGTAATTACATATTCGGTAGGTAAGGCTACCACAGGGATACGGATTACTGCCGCGAAATGGTGGAGACACTATGAGTTGGTCAGCAGGTCATATCGAAAAAACAAGGTATGATTTAATGTAATTTCATCGCCCTGCGAAGCTAAAGCTTGAACGGAATGTATGGTGTTTTTGACCTCGTTTTTGCGTTCTTGCTTTAATGTGGTCTATTTTTTTTAACAAAGGAGTGAAAGTTGTGGACACGTACCGAAGTACATTGGCGAAACCTCCGAGTATTTTTGTGGTATTGTGCCACATCTTGTAAAAAAATACTCGCCGTGTTTCACATACCTATATTTTTAAGAAAAGGAGATGTGAAAAATGGAAACTTTGGAAATTATAAAAGAGCTTCTTGAAAATAAAAGCTGGAAGCCGTTGAAAGAGCTTCTTGACGAAATGAATGAGCAAGATATTGCCGAAATTTTCATGGAGCTTGAAGAAAGGGAATTAACCCTTATTTATCGTTTGCTCAATAAAGAGCTTGCAGCTGAAGTTTTTGTTAATATGGAGCCTGAATATCAGGAACAGTTGATTCGTGCTTTTTCTGACTCGGAGCTTCGAGAAGTTCTTGATGAACTATATGTGGATGATGCCGTTGACCTTATTGAGGAGATGCCATCAAGCCTTGTAAAGCGTATTTTAAAGCACACTGACCCGGATACAAGAAAAAGTATCAACGAAATCTTAAAATATCCTGAGGACTCTGCAGGAAGCATTATGACAATCGAGTATGTTGACTTGAAACGCTCAATGACTGTTGCCGATGCTTTTACAAGAATTCGTCGTACCGGTGTTGATAAAGAAACAATTTACACCTGTTATGTAACTGATAGCAAACGAAAGCTTAAGGGTGTTGTAACAGTAAAGGAATTGCTTCTTGCTGATGAAAATGCTACAATCCGTGAAATAATGGAAGACAACATTATTTCTGTTAATACTTGGGAAGACAAAGAAGTAGTTGCTGACCTTTTCGATAAATATGACCTTTTGGCACTTCCTGTTGTTGACAAGGAAAATCGACTTGTTGGTATTATCACTGTCGATGACGCTATTGACGTTATGCAGGAAGAGGTTACAGAGGATATGGAATTGATGGCCGGTATTACGCCTACGGATAAACCATATCTTAAAATGGGTGTTTTTGAGAATTTCAAAAAGCGTATCCCTTGGCTGATGCTTTTGATGGTGTCTGCAACATTTACCGAAAAAATTATTACACGATTTGAAGGAACATTGACTGCCTGTGTTGCACTTACAGCTTTTATTCCAATGCTTACGGGTACTTGCGGTAACTGTGGTAATCAGTCATCTTCAACTA
Source organism: Candidatus Fimenecus sp. (assembly GCA_045533355.1). Lineage (GTDB taxonomy): Bacteria > Bacillota > Clostridia > Oscillospirales > Acutalibacteraceae > Fimenecus. The sequence continues at coordinate 4,040 of JAZSHP010000017.1, read as the reverse complement.
TTATTCGTGGTATTTCACTTGGTGAAATTGAGTTCAAGGACACATTTAAAGTAATTTTAAAGGAATTTTCAATAGCGCTTGTTTGCGGTATTGCATTAGCAATAGTAAATTTTGCTAAATTGATGATTTTTGACGATGTGGGTTGGAAAATAGCACTTGTTGTAAGTGTCACAATGATTGCAGCCGTTATTTTTGCAAAGGTTGTGGGTTCGGTACTTCCTGTTGTTGCAAAGAAAATCGGCTTTGACCCTGCGGTAATGTCAAGTCCGTTTATTTCAACAATCGTTGATGCAATAACACTTCTTATCTATTTTGCAATAGCATCATCTTTACTTAATTTATAATGTTGATAACAAGGCAGTTAATCCTGTCTTGTTATTTTTTTTGACAAATCGGTAAATAATCCTTGCATTTGCTTATATTTCCTATGCGTATTATTTGACTTTTTTCGTCAAATGTAGTATTATATTGTATATATTTGCCGACTTAGGGGTGATAATATGAAACGAATATCAGGATTGTTGGCAATCGTAATTTCATTTGTGGTGTTACTTTCAAGCTTTGTAATGCCTGTAAATGCTGCAGATGTAAATTATTCAGTTACAAGCAGAAGTGGTAATCCCGGTGATACAGTGACTGTCAGCGTAACTGTTTCTTCAAGTGTTCAGCTTTGGGGTGCAAATGTAAGCCTTGGATATAATACATCCTTGTTGCAATATGTAAGTAGCAGTAAGGGTGGCGTTATTTCTTCGGGTAGCTTGCATCATACCGGTTCATCCGTTAATTTTTCAGGTATGTATGGTGCTAAAAGCGGTACAGTTTTTACTGTTACATTTAAGCTTAAGCAAGCAGGTACTGCCAACCTGACTCTTTCGACTTCGGAGAATATTGATAGTGATGGTACAACTCATTCTGCATCTGCTTCAGGTGGTAGAATAACTATTACAGCTCCTACGACTCAGCCAACCACTCAACCAACTACTCAGCCTACTACACGCCCTTCAGGAATACCTGTTACAAGTGTTAAGCTGAATAAAACAAGTGTTACACTTAAAAAAGGCGATTCAACATCTTTGGTAGCTACAGTAACACCAAGTAATGCAACTAATAAAACTGTTCAGTTTACAAGTTCAAATACAAAGGTTGCTAAAGTGGATAGTACCGGTAAGGTTACTGCAGTTGGTGGCGGTAAAGCAACAATTACTGCAAAAGCTGACGGTAAGACAGCAACATGTACTGTTAATGTAAATGTTGCACAGACCGGCATAAAGGCGTATGGCAGCACAACAAGAAAGGCTGCAGTAGGGGACAGCATCAGATTATCTGTTTTGAAAGTTCCTGCAGACGCTACTGATAATTTAACGACAACATGGACTTCTTCTAATAATAAGGTAGCAACAGTATCATCAAACGGTACAGTAAAGGCTATTGCTCCCGGTACAGTTAATATTACAGCAAAGACAAAATCATGGACCGTTGTGTATAAGTTTACTATTGAAGAGAAAAAAGACGAAAGTACAACAGTTGACGAAAGCTCAACAGAGGAAACAACAGAAGTAGGTCTTGTTATTGTTGAACCGACTACAGAGGAAACAACTACGGAAGAACCAACAACAAATGAGGCAAGCTTCATAGAGAGAATCAAAAACCATGACAGATATCTTCTGACAGTGATTGGTGTAAGCGTTGCTGCAGCGGTGTTGATTTTAGTAACAGTGTTGATTCTTGTTCTTAAAAATCGTTCTGACAGAAAGAAGAAGGAAGAAGAACTGGAAAAGCAAAAGCTTATAGTTGAAGAAAAACGTGACAGATAAGTCATAAAAATTCTATAAATAACAAAAAGAGGTAATGCGGACAAAAGCCGTGTTACCTCTCTTTTTGTCATGTATGAGTGATATTGCAAATTAAAATTTGCAGTGATATTTTTGATAAATCAAAAGTGATATTGAAGCCTTACGGTTTCAGTGTTATTTTATTCACCGAAAAACTCGCGAAGCAATAAAACTCGTCGCAAGGCGAATAAAACTGCGGAGTGTCCTTACGAACACTCCGCACAATCACAACGCCTGTTTTTTTATATAATGTTATTTTGCGAAATCATAACCATCTATGATTTTCTGAATTTCGTGTTCTGCAACTTCAAAGAGTCGTTTACCAAGATTTGTGTAATACTCGTTTTTATCTTCACCGCAAAGCATAGCAAAAGAAATTCCGATGTTATCAGAAATCTTTCCGCCTTTTCTTACAGCAAGATAATAGAAGCTGTATTCGGCAGCATCGTCAAGTCTGTCATAAAACTCCTGAGCCTTTTTAATAACAGTGTCGTACAATGCGTTAACTGCAGTGTTTGATAAAAGTGTAGCAGGGAGGAGGTGATTAATGCAATATTCAGCAGTGAAAATCAGCAACACCTTTATCTGGTACATGTTGTCATCATTACACTGAATTTTGCCAACCTCTCCTTCAAGCTGTGAAAGAAGACTTGGTTCATCAACAAATATTTCAGCCAAGTGCTTACCTAACTGTTTTGCCTTTAAAATGTTTCCGTTGCTTCTGTGTTTTGTCATTTCTGCAATAACAGAAACCTCATTGATTACCTCTTTGTTGTCATCTTTGTCTGCAAAGATTTTTACATCACTATCATCGAAAAGCATATAAAAACCTCCTTATTAGTAATTTGTGTAGTATATTATTAGTTTATTCATCAGCACTCTGAAGTTGTGCTAATTTTTTTTGTAATCTTTTCTGCTTTGATTTAAAGGTGAGCAAAGCATGTAAACAGTCATCAGGAGTAGAATAATCACCCAATGAAACCTTATATGTATTGTATAATCCGTGGAAATCGCTTCCGCCGGTCATAAGCAACTTGTGCTTTTGTGCGAATTTTTTAAGCTGAGCTTGTTGCTCTTCATCAGCACTTGGGTGGAAAACCTCAACACCGTCAATACCGTATTCAATGTATTCCTCAAGCTCATTAAAACAATCACTTGCAAATGGGTGCGCAAGAATTGCAATACCACCTGCAACATGAATATTTTCGATAACATCCTTAACGTTTTCGTATTTCGGAACAACAAGGATGTTTTCTGTACTCTCTTTAGTGAAAAGAGTGTTATAGAGTTCACCGTTGAAGGAGTCAGCATATCCACATTCAATAAGAGCCTGCATAATATGCTTTTTGTAGAGATTTGTAGAGCCTGTTGCACATTTGGTAATGAAGTCAGTTGAAACCGGGAAACGCTTAGCAGTCTGAAGCATCATGAAATGACCTGCTTTTTTTCTTGCCAATGAATTTCTTTTGCACAAACCTTCCAACATATCAGGTGAATCAGGTAAATAACAAAGAATATGAACATTCTTTTCGTTCTTTTCGTCCGTTGCAGAAAGCTCAACGCCGGGAATAACCTGAATACCGTGACGTGCTCCGATAATCTTACTTCTGACTGTACCTGCAAGACAATCGTGGTCAGTAATAGCAATGGTTTCAAGTCCTTTTTTCTTAGCAAAATTAATAAGGTCTTCAATGCCTAAAGTACCGTCAGACAACCTGGTGTGACAATGTAAATCTCCGCTCAAAGTAATACCCCTCCAAAACATAGGTTAAAAATGCGTATAATTACCTCAATATATAACAGTATTCTACACCTTGATTAGAGAAAAATCAATAAGAAAACATATTTTTGTTGAAATAAATGTGAAAATTCTTTTTCTTTAGTATAATTAGTATAATTTTAAGTGAAAACTTTGTACTAATGCACAAAACATAAATTAAATCAATAAATCGGAGTTTAACGGGGAGTTGTAGTGGTTATGGTACTTCTTGGCTACCCTGAAAGGGGAGCTGTCGAACAAAGTGAGACTGAGGGGTCTGTTCTTAGATAAACAAACTAACTGAGACCTTTTAAAAACCCCTCTGTCACCTTGCGGTGACATCTCCCCTTGTCAGGGGAGACGAGAAATTCATTCCTATTTTAATTTCATATTATCCCTCCAAATTATAATTTAATATAACATTTTCAGCTCTTAACAATTTATTTACA
>JAZSHP010000090.1:0-17685 GCA_045533355.1 Candidatus Fimenecus sp. | reverse complement strand
GCAGATACAATGCCTTTGTAATGGGTATGCACAACTATTACCAAATGGCAACACATGTCTGTAATGATGTCAATAGAATAGACTATCAAGTGTTTAGAACCTTTGAAAAGAGAACTCACACAAAGCTTAAACGCTATACAGAAGGCAACGGCAATCGGTATATTAAAGACAGATACGGAAAAAGCAAGCGTCTTAAAGCATGGCGTGGACTCCCGTTAATACCAATAAGCTATGTACAAACTCATCCACCTTTGTTGAAGAGGGTAACTGTAAATCAGTATACACCTGAAGGTAGAGAAAGCATACATAAAAACTTGCGAGGTATTGATAAAAATGTCCTATATTATTTGATGCGTAATCCAGTGAGAAAAAAATCTATAGAGTTTAACGACAATCGTCTTAGTCTTTACTGCGGACAATATGGAAAATGTGCTATTTCAGGAGAAATTCTGCAAATAAATGACATTCATTGTCACCACATTATACATAGGTCTCAGGGCGGAACAGATAAGTACGAAAATCTAATGCTCGTAACAATAGATGTTCACATATTACTACACGCAACAAATGAAGAAACCATAACCAAGACACTTGCAAAACTTAATCTGTCCTCAAAACAAAAAGCCAAGCTGAACTATTATCGTCAAAGAGCTGGATTGATGAGTATCTAAAGTCAAAATCATGTGAATGAAAATGAAGTATTAGTCAAGATGGAACGCCGTGTGAAGGGAAACTTTCACGCACGGTGTGGAGCGGGGGAAAACTTGAAGATTACATCAAAAAGTTACCTATCGCTATCTACAGTTATCAGTAAGCAGGGTGTTTTGGTTGGTCTCAACTCGCTGCTTGATAACTGTAAGACAATTAAACTTATGACAGGCGAAGTTATTGAAAGGCATCCCGATACGGTTATAATTCTTACAACCAATACCGATTATAACGGATGTAAAGAATTAAACCAGTCCATCGTTTCACGAATGAATCTGATTTTCGATATGGACACACCGGATGCAAAAACAATGGCAGCGCGTGCGATGGGAATAACAGGTTGCAAAGATAAAAATGTTGTTCAAAAAATGGCTGAAACAATTGAAAAGATTATAAAGAAATGCAGTGAGGAATTAATTACGGACGGAAGCTGTGGTATGCGTGAACTTATAAGTTGGGTTCAAAGCTATATGATTTGTGAAGATGCTGCAGCAGCGTCAGAATACACAGTATTAGCATCCGCATCTGCAGAAGCAGAAACCAGAGAAGATATCCGTTCGACTTGTATATCTCCTGTATTTGAAACCGTATAATGAAGGGAGCGAAAATAATGAATGAAAACAAGAGTTGTTTCGGCTTGTGATGATGAGTATTTGTTTGCAAAAAACCTGCAATTACTCAGACAAAACCAAAAACCGTACCTCTCTCAGACAAGACTTGCGAAAAGGCTGGGTGTTTGCCGTACTACCTATATCAGTTATGAAAAAGGTAGTCGGCAGGCTCCGGCTTTCTTTATTGCAAGAGTTGCAGATTACTTTGGTAGAACTGCAGATGAAATGTTGAGAGAAAAACTATGGAAGGAGTGAATTTATAATTGAGGACATCTCATAAGAAGATACATCAGATGATAGCGGACACGAAATCGAAGATTACAGATGAAGAACTCTTTTCATCAGGCGTTTATGCTGCTTATCTGATGGATATTGTAGAAGCAACAACAGGCAGATATAAAAGAAAGGTCAAAGTTCGTACAAGGTGGGACCAATCTCCCGGTGCTGATGTAGCTTACACTGATAACAAGATAATCGATATTAACTGTGGGAATTACATTACAGCAGATTATCCTACGAGGGAACTTAAAAATTTAAGCCTTATAGGATTTACCGGGCATGAAGAGGGTCATATCTTATATACTGATTTCTATGCATTGAAATTATTTATGCAGGCTGTTGATAACGCAACTATGTATCCTTCAATACCAAGCGATTTGGATACTGATGATGCAGATAATCTTGAAAAATACCTTGAAGTTTTGAACGAAAAAAATGAAAAGGTAAACTGCATAATCAAATATGTACTTCACAGTATCGCGAATATTCTCGAAGATTGTTATATAGAAGGATGCTTGTGTTCTGATTTCCCGGGAAAGTTCAAAAGTGGTGTTGCACTTAATAATGTAAAGCTTACCGAGGATTCGCCTTCTGTATCTGCACAAATTGATAAAGAAATTCCTGAAGCAGCAATACTTACAAATCTATTGCTTCAGTATGCTCGCATAGGAGAATATAACAATGACGGCGGATATAAAGGTGATATTATTGACACCTTTGATTCGTGTCTTGACCTTGTTGATGAATCTATAAACAAAACTGACGCAAGGGAAAGATATGATTGTGCAAACAGAATTCTTATAAGAATATGGCCATATGTTGAAAAATGGATTGAAGAAATAAAAAATGATACTTCAAAAACTCCCCAGGAGGTTCAGGACATGCTTGATGCCCTTGCAAAAGCTCTTGGAGCACCAAGTACACCTGGAAACGGTACTTCTTTACCCAAGGGAACTGGCGGTCCGATAGCATCAAAAGTAAAACCTGATTTTAACGGGGTAAGAGAAGCGGTTAAAGATGCACAGAAAGTTCTTGCAGAAGAAGGAACAAGGTTCGAACTTACAAAAACGGATGACATTGATGAAAGCGGCACAGGAGGGGTTGAATATAACAATTCTTACTCCGGCAGCGGCTACAAAAATGCTGCAAAGGATATGGAACGCCTTCTTTCTTCTGTGGCCGAAGAAAAAGCATATGTTATGTATAATGAAGAACTTGAAGATGAGCTTCAGGCTGAATCTGATAACATACGCTACGGCAATGCCCACAAAGGTGTCAGAATACGAATCAATAGAATGGCAACAGTTCCGGATGATTTTAAAGAAGATTATAAAAGAATATCTCCACCGCTAATTGCTGTTTCAAAAAGGCTTCAGAAACAGATTTTGCCGAAGCTTAAGGATGAGGCAGAAGGTGGCAGGATAAACGGTCTTCTTTTTGGACGTAGAATGAATGCCCGTTCATTGGTCGCTGATGATGGAAAGATATTCTACAACAAAAAGTATCCTGAAGATGAGGCTAAAATGGCAGTAGCAGTATTGGTTGACGAATCAGGCTCAATGAGTTGTAGAGATAGAGTTACAAGTGCAAGAACGGCAGCTCTTGTTATGTATGATTTCTGTACCTCATTAAGAATTCCGTTGGCTATCTATGGTCATACAGAAAATTGGGACAGCAAGCCAATTGTTGATATATATAACTATACGGAATTTGATTCTGTTGACAAAAATGACAGGTACAGGATTATGGATATATCATCAAGGGACTGTAACCGTGACGGTGCTGCCCTAAGGTTTGTTGCAGAGAGGCTTGAAAAACGACCGGAAAAAATCAAAATATTGATTGTTATTTCGGATGGTCAGCCGGCAGGCGAAGGGTATAGCGGTACTGCAGCAGAAGCAGACCTCAGAGGAATTAAAAAAGAGTACAAAAATAAGGGAGTTACAATGTTTGCCGCGGCTATCGGTGAGGATAAACCAAATATTGAAAGAATCTATAAAGAAGGGTTCTTAGATATAACGGACATTAACAAACTACCGATGTTTTTGACAAAGCTGGTTGTAAACTACTTAAAGAATATTTAAAGGAGAGATATCATGAGTGAAGAAAGATTTATCAATAAACAAATCACGAAATATATGACAACTAAGAAACTGCTTGAGTTTAATGACAAGCTCAGACTTCCGCCACTGGAGTTTTATGCACATGTTCATGCGAACGGTGATAAAAATGACAAGGGTAAAAATGTAACATCATTGATAGGAATAACAATGCTTGATTATTCAAACGGAACCGGCGATAAAACTGTTGCTGTTGAAGCAAATATTGCACCGGATGATCTTATGTTTGTTTTGGCGAATATAAGAAGAGGAACTCAAACCTATGAAAACAAGCAGGAAAAAATATTTGGTGAGCCTGATAAAGACGGTAAATGCCAGGTAACTAAGTTATCAATCACACGTTCTCCAAATATGAATTATCCTTGGTGTATAGAAATTGAAAACGGTAAAGCGGTTAAAGAAAAGAATTCTCAGACCGGAGGTTGTCATATTAAATCGGGAACGTATGCAAAAGAAGCTTCTGTAAAGCTTAATTTGAATGATTACGATTTATTCAAGCAGCTTTGGAGAGTTGAACAGTATATTAATATATGGGGCTATACTTATGTTCCGCAGAGGATTCGCCAGGCTAAAGAAATCGCAGCCAAGAATGTAAAGGCTGGTGATAAAAAATGATTTGCACGAACAATGGTGAATCAATTACTGCAGATGGAGTAACGTTTGCAGTTGGTGACAGAATAATAGCCACAGACAGTGATTATGCAGGCTTGAAGGGATACATAACCGAAATAAGAACAGGTGCTGATAAAGATACCGAAAATGAAACGGACGATATATACTGTTGTTTTGACTTTCCGGAAAAAGAAGAGGATATAAGGCTTTTAGAAGAGCATTTCTCAGACCTTTTCGGGGAAGAAAAAACGAGAGATGATATTGCAATAGATTTGGTTATTATGGCCCCTGATGAAATCAGAAAGCTGGCTGAAAATGAGTAATTTATTTGGTTTGTTTCAACTTATCGGCGGTATTATTATGTCGGTAGGATACATCCCTCAAGTTACTCAGATTCTAAGAACAAAGTCATCCAAAGGGCTTAACTTTAAGTCCTTTGGTATGATTTTTACAGGGATATTGCTTTATGAAATATATGCAATATCTCTTGTTGTTTTAGAATCAAGCGGCTTTATGTATCTGATTACAAATACTGTATCGACTATTTTAAGCGGTCTAATGTGTATATTAATTAAAATTTATAAAAGCGAGGAGAATGAATTAAATGAAAGTTAACGAAATGGTAAGAGATATATTGGCAGAATGTGTTGTTGAAGAAAATGTGTTAAAGCTTCCCGAGAGACAGCTTGACAGAAACACATATGTTGCAGTAAACAAGGTTCTTGAAGCAATGGGAGGCGAGTGGAATAGAAAGGTTAAAGGTCATATCTTCGACCAATCACCAGCGTCAACACTTGAGGAAATTGTTTTAAGCGGGGAATACACCGACGTAAAGAAAGAACTGCAGTTTTTTGAAACGCCTGCTGATTTAGCTTCAAAACTTTGCGATATGGCAGAGATTACAGCAGAATGCACGGTTCTTGAACCTTCAGCGGGGAAAGGAAGAATTGCAGATGAAATCTTCAAAAGGAATCCCAAAAAGCTTACCTGCTTTGAGATTAACGACGGCATGGAAATGTATCTGAAGTATAAAGGATATGATGTATATTACAGAGATTTCCTTGATGTGGACAGTAATGAAATAACGGCTGACAGGATTGTTATGAATCCTCCATTTACAAAGCAACAGGATATCGACCATGTATATAAGGCTTATGATTGCCTCAATCCTGATGGCGTACTTGTTTCTGTAATGAGTGTTTCCCATACCTTCAGAACAAACGAAAAATCAAAGGCATTCCGTGAGTTCCTTGAACAAACAAATGCTGAGGTTGAAAGCCTTCCTGAAGGCATATTCAAAGAAAGCGGCACTATGGTAAATACATGTATCGTTAAAATTAAAAAGAGTGTGTAATTATCAGGAGGTGGATTTGAATGTTTAATCATACAGGTTTAATACGCAGAATTGATGATTTAGGCAGACTCGTTATACCAAAAGAGATAAGAAGGAGATTTCGAATTCAGGAGGGTGATCCTATCGAGATCGGCGAAAATAAGGAGTATATACTTCTTAAAAAGTACAGTATAGTTGAACTTGAAGATGAGACTGTGGAGAAGATTTTACAAAGTTTTGTAAAAACCACATCTCATCCGATTGTATTATGCAGTACAACTCATGCTGTTCGTTCAATCAGAATGCCGATGAAAACTCCTGAGTACTTAACAATGCTTCTTTGCGAGAATTTGCGGGAAAATAACGAATCATATATTGGTCATGAAATCACCGATGAATCAAAACTAAAGGTTGCTGCTCTTGAAAAAATCTGTGTTGGAAATGAACTCGAAGGTGCACTGATTATTCCAAGGTCGGGCAATAATGATTTAATTACTGATGCGGATAGGGAGTGTCTGAAGCTTTGTGCAAACGCAATAGCAGAACTTCTTTCGTGATTATCAGTAACTAAGAATAATGAAAGGCAGTGGTAATTTTACCGCTGCCTTTTAGTTTAAGGAGGTATTCAAGTGAAAAAGAAAATTAAAACCCGAGATTACGAAATAAAAATTATTCCGGGGAATGAGGTAGCAATGTTTAAGCAGCTTGTTGTTTACAGTCGTTTCTTAGATGTTCCTTTAGATGAATTATGCAGCTATAGTACTTCAAAACTGAAAAGCAGAATTGAAAGCACATTACAGCAAATGCCGGAAGAAGAACTTGAAAACTTTGAAAAAGAATTTAATGAAAGATTGAGGGCAGTTGTATGAATGAAAAAATGAAACGAGCTGTACAAATTCTTGAAAATGAGTTTGGTAGCGATTGGTTAACCGTTGCTCAAATGCTCGGAACAGAGAATTTAAGAAAACGTGTAGGTAAAGAACTTACTTCTTTTATGGCTTTCCCTGAGCGTGGTAATGGCGGAAATAATCAATGGAGAGGAAATTGTTCTCCTGAAGTTGTTTATAGCGTTGCAAAGTACATTCTTGACACAAAAAAATATTATGGCAAGGATATAACAGATTTTACAGTCCTTGATCCGATGTCAGGTTCAGGAACTACGAAGGATGCATTAGAAAGACTTAGTGTAAAGTCAATCCTGTACGACTTAAATCCAAATGCTCCTGTAGGTAAAGGAAATTGGAATGCTTTAAGAAACGATGTAGAAGATTCAGCAGACCTTATATTTTTTCATCCACCGTATCATTCAATTATTCAGTATTCAGGAAATGTGTGGGGAAGACCGCATCCGGATGATTTATCCCGGTGTGAAAACTACGCTGATTTCACAGAAAAGCTTAATCATGTGATTAAAAAGCTTTATATGGCACTCAGAAATGACGGAAGGCTTGCAATTCTTGTTGGAGATATGCGAATCAAAGGAAACTTTTATTCAATGCCTCACGATATTATGAGAATGGGTAAATTTGAGTCTTTCATAGTGAAAGGTCAGTTTAACTGTTCTTCAGATTCCAGAAGGTATGCGAAGCCGTTTATACCGATAACCACTGAATATATGTTGATATATCATAAAGACGACCCTTTTTTAATTTCGTATTCAAAAAGGTTAGGCAATACCGCTGATATATCCAAAACTGAAGTGGCGGGGCTTACCTGGCATCATCTGATTCGTGCAACCATCGAGAAGCTTGGAGGCGAAGCAAGGCTTACTGACCTTTATGATTATCTGTCAGAACATCCGAAGTCAAAAAAGAACGAGCATTATAAAGAAAGAATAAGAGCAACTATATATGAACATAAGGAACAGTATATCCCAACAGGAGACGGTTCTTACAGACTCACATATAAGGTTGCATAGAAGGAGGATTAAGAAAATGAATGAAGTTAATTTATCAGAAGTTGTTGATGCGATTATGAATTCGTCAAATTCGGAAGAATTAGGAGATAGATTTGAAGCAGCATACAACTGTCGTGATGAAGATGAAGACCTTATGTATGAAGATTTGTCATTTAATCTTATGAAGGCCATCTCATCAAATAATATTGATTCTGTGTTTTTTGCGTTTTGTGGAGCATCAGCGACCGATATACTTAAAAAGGGATTGTTTATCCCTGACGAAAGACACAGATTTTATCAGGAAATTGAAGAGGTGGAAGTCGAAATACAGTTTAATAATGGAACAAGAGAAACTGTATTTTGTAACCTTAATACAGATACTCACGAGATTTATGGGTTTGAGATTAACGATAAGGACAAAGATGATAGAGTTATAAGTAAGATTATCTTCAACTTCTGTTGCTTAGATTGTGAGGTATATCCCAAAAGCGATATGTACGATGATGATAAGTGGTCGTTCTGGTATGACGACGAGAAATGGAGGAAAAACTGATGGATAAATTCTATGGAAAAGTTGTATTTGAAACTGCAGCCCCGGTAGAAAATCCGGATAATCTCATATTGTTCTTGAACTCAATCGAGTTTCAGAAACCTGAGCTTTTAAGACTTGATTTTGCATCAATTCGCATGAGTGTATCAAAGAATCCTGACGGCACTTGTGTTTTAACAGCTAACTGTTATGATTTTGATTACGATACATACAAAGCGGATTATGAAAAGTTGGGGCTTGAGGCGGACGGATTTACTTATGACTACTTCAAATCAATTTCAAATGAGTCGTTGAAACTTACAGAGATTTTGGCGGAGTGTGAAGATGAAACAGAACCGCATAAACAATTACCGCTTAAACTCAAGAGCGTAAGACTATATTTTGACAATCGGGGCGAAGATAAATATCTAAATTTCGAGGAATATGCAACAGCAGATTGCTGTGCAGACCTTCTTAATAGTTCACCGCTTGATATTATGGATATAGTAAGCGTGCTTTCTGAGTGCGGCGACCATGATGGCTTTTGTGAATCATTTGCAAACGCTCTTTTCAACAGTTTGTGTACTGATTATGAGAACCCCGAAAGAAAGGGACGCTATCTTTTTAAAGCAATTAAGGACAATAGCTTTGACGACTTCTTAATTGCCATTTGTGGTTGGTCACTTGAGTCCTTGATGAAGCAAGCTCACATTCTTCCGGATAAGGAATCACAGTTTCATGATGAGATTATCGATGCGGTTAATCTAACTGAATGGGATAACGGATTTTTGCTTGAGCAACCCTGTAAGGTAAATACAAAAACTTCGCAGGCGTTTGACGTTAAGCACGATTTAAAAACTCTAAATACATTAGAAAATTTACAGGGTGAATGGGTGGTTATAGATGGAGTAAAATTCCCGTTAGTTCCAAAGGATGAATATGACTGCAGTAATAAGCTGACTTTCTGGTACGATGTAAACGAATGATTAAATGAAGAGGTGTAATTATGAACTTTTTTAAATTGAAACGAAATGATAAGGAAGTATTTTTTAATTCCAATGAAGTTTTAGCAACTGCCGATGTTGTTAGGGACCACGCTGTAATAACAGGCTTAATCCCTGCAGACGGAGAAAACTGGGAAGTTTCCCTTGTTCCTTCAAGCGAATACTGTGAGTATCTGATACAGGAGATTTATAAAGTCTTCAGCGATGAACTGGATAATATCAAGAAAAGTTGGACTCACAAAACTCCGGACGAAATATGCAGCATGTGCTATATGGCTGTATATATCAGCGATGTTATGAATGCACTTGATAATGCTGATGCATCTGATTTTGATTTTGAGACGCTTGAAAAGTGGCTGCAGGATCCAAAGGAGATGGTCCGTATTGTTTGCGATTTTATTACTAATCGTAACAGCAGTGATTATAACGAAGCGATTTGTGGTTTCATCAGTCAAGGGACGGAGGTATAATTATGGGCTGGTTTGGAATGCCCGGGTGTGACCGGGAATCCGCATTTAAAGAATTATTTTCGCAGGCTCAGTACACTAAAAAGTTTGAACTCATCTGGCAAAAGCATATGAAAAGTAAAAGTATCGCAGTGTACCGAGTTGACGGACGGCTGTTAGGAGAAACAATTCTCTGGGCAGATGATGAAAATGAGCTTATGTATAAGCCGATCAGTTGGGTAGATTCCGTTAAGTACATACCCAAGATGTATCATAAGGAGCTTTTAGAAAACTCATCGCAAATAGTAAAGGAGTGTTATGAGGCTTCAAGATTTAGCTTGAAAGGAGCAGCAACATGAAAATTCTTTCTTGCGGGGCAGGAATGCAGTCAACTGCACTTGCACTTATGAGTTGCGAGAATAAGATGAAAGGAATAATTCATAAAGAGGTGCCGATTTACGACGCTGTTATATTCTGTGATCTTGGTCTTGAACCTTACTGGGTAAAAGACCAGGTTGAGTTCATAAAGAATGCGTGTAATAGTGTAGGAATACCGTTTTATGAGATTGAGAGTAATTTATATCAGGATTATATGGACAACTTTGGCAGAGGTCACGTGTCTTCAATTCCTTTCTGGAGTGTTGATGAAAATGGCAAGAAAGCAAAAATGCGTAGGCATTGCACCTTGGATTACAAAATTGCTTTAATTGAGAAATTCTTGAAGTATAATCTTCTTGGATATAAGAAGTATCAAAGGCTTAAGAAAGAAGATATTCAAGCACATGAGATGCATATAGGGTTCTCGTATGAAGAACGAAAAAGAATATCACAGGACTATTCAAATCTTTTTATTAAGAAATATCCCTTAATTGACATGGAGTGGGAGAGAGCCGACAGTTATAAATACATACTGGAGGTATGGGGACTTGAAACAAAAGCGAGTGCCTGCAATTTCTGTCCTTTTCATAAAAATTATTTCTTTAAGCATCTTAAGGAAAATTCAAAAGAAGATTACGATAGAACTGTTGCTTTTGACCGTATGATAGGTGAAATGCAACCTCACACTGCAATTAAAAGCAAAATCTTTGTGTCACGATCAAGAAAGAGAATTGAGGATTTGATTCCTGAAGAGTGTAATGATGCAGAATATTTTGATTATAACGGAAAAGCTGTCTGGAATGGATTTTAAGGAGGAGTGTGAAGTGGACAATATAAAAGCCGAATATACATGGGATGAGCTTTATGAACGTGCAATAGACTGTGCATGTATGTCTCCTGAACTCAGAGCAAAAGATCACGCAAGGTTCTTGCTGAGAGATATAATTTTAGAAGAGGTCGGATATGACATAGAAAAGTGCGAATGCCCAGAGGAGGAAATTGATACATTCCTTTGGAAAAGGGATAATCCAGTGTTGTTTGACGAAAATGGATATCTTATAAGAAAATAATGATTATACGGAGAAGGCTATATGCCTTCTCCGCAATTTGAAAGGTTGAATGATATGAGTAAATTAAGAGTTGTTGTTGATATTGACATTGATGATGAAAGATGTGCTGAGTTAGGTGTTACGGAAGATATACTTGTAAAAAGTATTTGTGTTCTACCTGATGATGCTGTTGATGGTGTGTTGGTTTATCAGAACATTCCTGGACTTGACAATACAAGCGACATAATGCTTGGTTGTGGGAAAATTCATTCTACAGAATTTATTCCGGATGAAAACTACGGAAGAGAATAAGGGAGGATGTAGCTAATATGAAATACAGATTAAATGATAATTTCTTCGGTATAGATATGGAGAGTAAAATGATTCAGTATAGAAGAACAGTAAATAACGGGATTTACATTGAAAGTCAGGATTATACACTTCTTAAAGCAATTTGGGAAAATGAGTGTGACAGGACGGCAGAAGCAATAGACTGGCATCTTTTTAAAGATGGTTATTCTGTGCTCATAGATGATGATTACAACATCTACGGCTGCACGACGAAAACCGATGGATATGTGCAGCTCACTAAACTGAAGCTACATCACATACGAGGTACAAAAGATTACCGTGTCTTAGTGGATAATCTGACCGTACAGCAGCTTGCTTACATAGAAAGGGCACTGCAAAAGTATTTAGAAGGTGAGATTATCCTGAATGAGAACCGTGATGCAGATGGGAATATCAATTTTGAAAATATTGAGGTCTTGAATAAAGATGGTTCAGACTCAGAGTTTGCTGTTATCATAAAATGGTTCGAAGATTTTGAAAATACCGGATATATGATAGACTTTGTGAAAGAAAATTGCAAAGTAAATGAATAATATAAAACGATATATCGTGTTGAAAATCTTGACAACAAGAATATATTGCAGTATAATATTTGTATAAATGAATTTGTGCGTGGGGTTCCCGAGACTTTATCAATAAAGTCTTAGCATACTAGATGTCGTGTTTGTATTTTAAGTCAACAGTATAACTATGCCCGTTTGGGGTAGTAACTGTTGGCTTTTTTATTTTTATGCGGAAAACCGCACCTAATATTTGCAGAAATGATTAACTCGAAAAAGGAGTTTTTTGTTTCTGCTTTTTTTATTGCTTAAAAGCAGGGAACTGCTTTTAATATATATTTTATTCCATGAAAGGAGCGAAAAAAATGAACAAAAATAAGGTAACGGGAGGTGAAGGAATAAATGGGACCTGAATTTCATCTGTCGCCTTATGGCAAGAGTTTTTTTGAGTCGCAGTTACCCAGATTGATTAATGCAATCGATAGATTGGCTGCCGCGATTGAAGAACAAAACGGAAAAAAGAAGGAGGAAAAGAGAAATGATCAATCAGAGGATTGAAATGCGACTTCCGGATGACACACTGCTGATTGCAGAGGCAACAGAAAACTCAGATTATCCCAGCATCAATATTTATCATCAGGATGCTTCGGGAGATGCTGATGAAGTTATATTTGCAGAGTATAATCCGGAAAAAGAAATTGGCCGCAAGCTTATGGCTGCAGCGTATCAGAATAATGATGATGACACAAGATACTTTAAGTCATTCCATTATGTGTTCAAACCGAGCTTTAAGGAACTTTTAGAAGTCTATAAGGATACGGAGCGATATGATGTATTTAAAGTGATTCATGATGAGGATTTTCTTGAAATTATCAGGGAATCTGATGGTATGTTAATTTATCGTGATTTCAGCTATGATAACGACTCGCTCAAGAAACATATTGGGCATAGGCTTGTGGTAGTTGTTTACGGAAAGAATCATGGTATAGAGAATGTGTCAATCGAATGCGAGGACTGCAAAGAGGTTGTATATTCCGTAGACAGAAGAATTCCGCTATCGGAAAGATATAGAATCAGGCAACCGCGAAGCATGCTTGATGTTATCAGCTTTGCCAAGGACACAAATAAGCTTCAGAGCTACGGATGTATAGGCTATGCTGAGGTTTCGTATGGACCTGCAGATATCTTTGATGTAAACTGGAATGTTAAGACGGAAGCACTTCGGAGTGAAAGGTTTGATGCGGCTCTTAACGAGCTTGTTTATGACTACCTGAGATGTAATCTGCTTGAGAATCCATTCGTAATGGAGAAGCGGTGTGAAGAATCAGATGATATTCTTAAAATCTGGGACAACGAATATGCTGCACAGATTGTATCTGATGATTATACTTTCTTTGTACGCTTCATACCGAACGATGGCGATTCAAAAGCATATATCTTTGGATATGTAAACGAAATACTCTATACGCATCTGGAGCCTATGAAATTTCCTGCACCATCAAATATTGATTGCGAAGCGACAGTCTCATATGTCAAGCATCTTGACAGTTATAAGAATCCAAGAATAACTTATCTTGACGAAGTAGAGGATGAGTGCTGGAATCTTTTTAAATCATATGCAGAAATGGTTGGAGTAAGTTTCGGAGATGGTATTGATTTCACAATTGCAAAGGAAATATCCGAAAAGATTATGTCATTGGTTGAAAGAACATTCGGAGTCGATTTTCCAATAAGTAAGGAAGGATAAATGGAGGAAAGATAAAATGACAAACTTAGAAAAAATGAAATACCTTGTGGATAAGTTAAACGAGTGCAGAGACGCATATTATAACAGAAATGAGTCTCCTGTTTCAGATGAAGTATATGACCAGCTTTTTAATGAACTTAAATATATAGAGAATGCAACAGGAGTTATTCTGAGTAATTCGCCTACAAATACTGTAGGATTTAAGCCTGTAAGCGAACTTCCTACAGTTAAGCATCCTGTTCAGTTGCTGTCGCTTGATAAAGTAACAAGTGCTGAAGGTGTTATCAAATTCAAAAAAGATAAAAAGATAACTGCGATGCATAAACTTGATGGGCTTACGGTAAGGCTTGACTACGAGAACGGCGAGCTTGTGCTTGCAGCAACGAGAGGCGACGGAGATGAAGGCGAAGAAATAACGCATAATATGCCGGCATTTATTGATGTACCGAGAACAATTCCGTATAAAGAAAGACTTTCTGTTTGCGGCGAAGCATATATTTACACTTATGATTTTGAAAAGCTTAATAATGCGCTGCCACCTGAAAAACAATATAGTACGGTAAGAAACCTTTCAGCGGGTACGGTAAGAGCATATGATCCGAAGGTATGCAAAAGCAGATGTGTAAGATTTTCTGCATTTAAGGTCATTGAGGGAATGGAAGATATAAATTCGAAATCAGATCAACTTAACAAACTGAAAAAATACGGTTTCCATGTCTGTGAAAAATATGACATTCCTAATAACATTACCGCGGAAGAACTTATGAAAATGTTTGATGGTATAAAAATCGGATGTGTCGCAAGAGGTATTCCGATTGACGGTATTGTTGTCCAGTATGATGATGTTGAATACTCAAAATCCTGCGGGAAAACAGGTCATCACTATAAGGATGGTCTGGCTTTCAAGTTTGAAGATGAAAGAGTAGAAACAAGACTTAAGAAAATTGAGTGGACAACATCAAGAAGCGGATGTATAGCACCTGTTGGTATATTTGACACCATTGAGCTTGATGGATGTGCTGTTTCAAGAGCAACACTTCATAACATCTCATTTATTAAGAAAATGAATCTTAATATTGGGGACAGGATTAAGGTGTCTAAACGACATATGATTATTCCTGCAATTGAGGAAAATGTTGATATGGATGGAAATCTGGTAAAGATTCCAGACAGATGCCCGCAATGCGGAGCCCAAACTGTTATTAAAATGACGAAGAACAATAAAACAGGTCAGGAGGTTGAACGACTCTTCTGTACCAATAAGGAATGCGGTAGCTCCATAATCAAGAGATTTGTTCATTTCGCAGATAAGGATTCGATGGATATTGAGGGTTTGGCTGAAGGTACAATTGTTAAACTTCTTGAGAATAATTTTGTTTCTGACTTTGCAGATTTATATGAGCTTGCTAAGCACAAGGACGAAATTATTAAGCTTGAGGGTTTTGGCGAAAAATCCTATGATAAACTTATCGACGCTATTGAAGTAAGCAGCTGTGTTACTTTAAACAAGTTTTTAAGAGCAGTGGATATTCCTCTTCTTGGCAGACATGCATCAAAAACTATCAGCAATCATTTTGGAGGAGATATATCAGCTTTCGAGGATGCTGTCTTTGGTGATGAACCATTTGATTTCAGGACCTTGGAAGGCATTGGAGAAGTACTTCACCAGAATATTTATGAATGGTTTTATGATGACGAAAATCTTGGTCTGTGGAGAAAACTTACCGACAAGTTGACATTTATTCAGCCGGAAGAAAGTGAAGGAAAGGAGACAGATGGTATGCTTAAAGGAAAAACAGTTGTTATTACAGGTGTAGTTGAAGGTTACACAAGAAGCGAAGCTGATGAGCTTGTTACTAAAAACGGCGGCACAGCAGCAAGCAGTGTAACAAAGAATACGGATATCCTTGTAATTGGTGAAAAGCCCGGTGGTTCAAAGCTTAAAAAAGCTGAAGCACTCGGCACTAAAACCATGACAGCAGACGAATTTAAGAAAATGCTCGGTATTAACTGAGCAAAATGACAAAGGCGGAGGAATGCGATATGAGAATTATATTGTATCAGATTATTCCTGAACTCGACTCAAAGCGTCTAATGTATAACTGCCTTGAATGCATAATGAAATCTTGCGGGGATAAATTCCCCGCAGAGATTTACGAGCTTGTGTTTTCGGGTGATGTTGAAGCAAAATCCTTTGATGATGTGTGGCATATTTTTAATACTAGTCTACCTGACGGATATAAAGGACGCTCAATGTCGGTATCAGATGTAGTAGAGATTATTGATTCAGACAATCAAAGTAAATTTTTCTTTTGTGATAGTCTCGGATTTAAGGAAATTGAATTTGACAAGAAAAATGCAATGACTCTTGTATTGAATCATAATTTCGATTGTGTTCAGGAAAAAAGAGAAAATGTAAGTGTATTCTTTATTGGTGAGAGTGGGCTTTTGCAGGTTAAGTGCAAGGAGTTTGAACTTACAAGGTGCAAATACAGTCAGACTCAGCTTGGGTACAGATTAATATGCAGGAGAATGGACGGAAGAGTTTTGAATTATGATTTTTCAGAACGCCCGTCTATTATTTTATCTGAGTGCAAAGAGGATTTTCCGAGAGAACTGCTATACATCGATGGTAAACATACACGTTATACTGTCCACGATAAAGCAAATCTTGGAATAGTTTGTACATGGCTTACAAGAAAAGGATACGCGGCAGAAAATCTATATGGAGGATGTATGGTATGAAATACTTTATAAGTGAACAGGGGAGTACAGGTCGTGAATTTGATAACCTTGCTGTAGCTTATGAAGAAAACGGTGAAGAATGCTTTGAAATAAAAGTAGAATGAAATCAGGAGGATAAATCAATGGGGAAAATTAAACGCGATACAAACAAAGATTTAATGAACAATGTATTGGAGCTTGTTAAAAAGCATCATTGCTATGATAAGGCCGAAAAGATAATGGATTACTTCCACTTGTCATCAGAAAATGCAATAAACCTTACAGATTATATGTTTGATTTAAACACTAACATTGAGTTTGGAACGAATGAGGGCATATATCTTGAGTGTTCTATCAGAGGACATTTTGATGAGAATGAACCATCAGATAAGACGCAAATACTCCATTGCGGTACTTTCAAAACATTAGGTGACTCTCTTGAGGATATGCGTGTTATGGGTGAATTGGCAGGTGCTTTGGTGTACTTCACCAGAGAGTATGTAAATAAAAACCTCGATAAATATACGCCGAGAAAGGAGAGAGTATACCGATGAGAAAAGACATAGTAGTTTTCAGATGCGAAGACTGTATCAAGGATTTAGAAGAGCATAATCCTTATGCGTATAAAAACGGAGAAACAATACCACTTGAAAAAATAGAGGTAATCAAGGTTGATTGGTATATGTGTGAAAACAATCAACTTAATAGGAATTTTAACCCTCGACTTCAGGCACCTATACTCATTACTGACGCATCTGCTGAACCTTGGAAGGTTAAATATTGGGATTCGATATATGACCGTAAACACGGAATATCCACAATATACGGAGAGTATGAAACCTTTGAAGAAGCGAAAAATGCAGTTGCAAATTCTTCATATTCTCCTTATTGGGCTGCATACGAAATAATTCTTGCGGTCGGCGAAGATGAATACCCAATATACATATATGCAGAAACTAAACCTATTGCTGATGAATTCTTAAAGGTTAACTCACAATCCGAAGTAATAGTAAAGTATAATCGCAAGTGCGGTATGACTGACAAAACATACGAGCGTGAATATAAGGTTCATATTCACTACGAGGGCTGTGTTCATTACATAGTTAAAGCCAAGGATGATGAGGAGGCAAAGGAAGCAGCGCTTAATTTGTTCGGATATGAGAAACCGAATAACCTTATTGAAAGGCTTGAACATAATGTATGCGATTGCGAGTTGCACGAATAGTATTAAAGATATGAAACGGAGGAAGAGTAATGGACTTAAATTTAGGCGAAACAAAAATTCTTATAAAAAAGGAAAACATAACAAAGGTGATAGAATCCTTTAGAAAGAAGTTTGCTGACTATGAAGATGTCAAAACCAGCGATGTTAATACAATTGAGGATGTATTCTGGGA
>JAZSHP010000183.1:0-3162 GCA_045533355.1 Candidatus Fimenecus sp. | reverse complement strand
TCATAAAGGCAAATACGCCTACAATTGTAATTGCGGAGCTGATAACATTTGCAACACTGAACCTGACCATTTCACGGAGAGTATCTGTATCATTTGTGTAAAGTGACATCAATTCGCCGTGAGTGCGTTTGTCAAAGAATTTTACAGGCAGCGACTCCATTTTGTTGAACAGGTCGTTACGAATTCTCATAAGGGTAGTTGTGGAAATCTTCATCATCATTCGCTGGAAAAGCAATGAGGACAATGCTCCCACAAGGTAAACGCAGCCCATTAATGCCAGTATACCGATGAATTTGCCCTTATCCCACGTTCCCGTGTTTACGGCATCTTCAACATTGTTTACAAGGGGTGTGAGAAGTGCATTTCCTGCAACTCCTGCAAATGCACTGAAAATAATTCCTGCTATAACAAGGAAAAACTGCACCTTAAAGCCGTACATATAGCTGAAAATTCGCTTAATTATGCCCTTTACGTCTTTGGGTTTCTGTACGGGTGCCATATTCTTCTTAGGAGGCATCAGCGTCACCGCCTTTCTGCTGTGAATCATATACCTCACGGTAAATTTCACTTGTTTTCAGAAGTTCATCGTGAGTTCCCACATCGGTGATTTTTCCGTCATCCATAACAACTATTCTGTCTGCGTCCTTGACGGAGGAAATTCGCTGTGCAATTATAAATGTAGTGACATCTCCGAGATTTTCACGGAATGCCTTTCTGATACTTGCATCGGTTGCGGTGTCAACTGCACTTGTGGAGTCGTCAAGAATAAGTATCTTCGGCTTTTTCAGCAATGCACGGGCAATACAAAGTCTTTGCTTTTGTCCTCCCGATACATTTACACCGCCCTGACCTAAATTCTGGTCATAGCCGTCGGGGAATGATGTGATAAAATCGTGAGCGCAAGCCTGTTTGCAAGCCGCTATGATTTCCTCATCGGTAGCCTCGGCATTTCCCCATTTAAGGTTATCCTTAATAGTTCCCGAAAAGAGTACATTCTTCTGCAATACCATTGCAACCTGATTTCTCAGGGACTCCAAATCATAATCACGGACATTTCGTCCGCCTACGAGAACTTCGCCCTCTGTTGTGTCGTAAAGTCGTGGAATAAGCTGAACAAGTGATGTTTTTGACGAGCCTGTTCCGCCGATAATTCCGATAGTTTCCCCTGATTTTATGTCAAGGTTGATTTTGTCAAGGGCAAGATTGTTCATATCCTTGAAATAGCTGAAAGATACATTCTTAAAGCTTACAGAACCGCTTTTCACCTCTGTTACGGCATTTTCGGGAGATACAATGTCAACTTCCTCGGTGAGAACCTCGTAAATACGCTGAATTGACGCTCTTGAAATGACAAACATCATAAAGAGGAATGAAAGCATCATAAGGGACATAAGAATTTGTGTCACATATGTGATGAACTGGGTTAAATCGCCTGTAAGCATATCGCCGCCCACAATCATATGACCGCCGAAAAAGAGAATTGCAATTGTGCTTGCGTACATACACAGCTGCATAAAGGGCATTGTCATAATAACAAGCTTTTCAGCGTTGACCTGTGCCGCACGTACTGATTCAGAACAGTCGGTGAACTTCTTTTTCTCGTAATCCTCACGGACAAACGCTTTTACTGTGCGGATTCCTATGAGATTTTCCTGCACTCTGCCGTTCATATTGTCATAGAGTGACAGCATCTTTTTAAATCTTGGGTGAGCCTTTGTCATTACAATTGCTATGGCAACTGCAAGAACGGGAATTGCACAAACAAAGACGAGCGAGAGTCTTGCGTTTGCCGTAAGTGCCATAATAAGGGCAAAAATCAGCATCATTGGTGCTCTTACAGCTGTTCTGATGAACATCATAAAGGACATCTGAACATTGGTTACATCAGTTGTAAGTCGTGTGGTAAGTGAGGCGGTGGAGAATTTATCCACGTTTGCAAAAGAAAACTGCTGCACCTTTTCAAAGAGTGCTTTTCGCAGATTTTTAGCAAATCCCACAGCCGCAACTGCGGAAAATCTGCCCGCAACTGCACCGAAAGCAAGGGAAACAAGTGCCATTCCCACCATTAAAACTCCCATTACTGCAACGTGTTTTACATCGCCTTTTTTTATACCCTCGTTGATGATTGACGCCATAACGTAGGGTATCAGCACTTCCATAGCAACCTCGCCTAAAATGGTTACAGGTGACAGAATTGCTTCCTTTTTGTATTTGCCCACATAGGACAATATTTTTTTCAGCATTGTATCACTTCTCCTTTCCTGATACATTAGAGCATTATATAAAATTTTTCCGTACTATAAAAGTATATCACTAATGGTTTTTAATGTCAATGTTTATTTTGTGAAAATATAGTCCGATTTCCTCGCAAAATATCTTGACAAACACGGTTAAATGTGATATAATTTACTACAGTACCACACAAAAACATTTTTATGTGGTATGTGGGGTGCAAAAATGATAAAGGGGGTTATATTTTATGAAAGTAGCTTTTAAGGTGATCAACATTCTATTGCTCGTGTTTACGGTTATTCCTGCGGCAATAGGTGCTGTCAGCGGTCTTATTCTTTCCACATCTGAGCTTGGCGGATTGGCATTCTTCGGAACAATCCTTGCTCTCATTCCTGCCGCTGTCACAATTTATATGGCGATCAAAGGCTTGCAGTGTGATTATGGAACAGCGTCTAAAATTGCATTTTTCATTCTTTTCATTGACGTTATTCTTCTTTTCATCTCATCATCAAGAGCAAGCTGCATTTTCCAGATTATTTTGCTTGGTGTTTACATCTATATGGCAAAAAGTTTGCAGAAAATTTGGTAACAATCATAGGCTGACGTTTATTGCGTCAGCCTTTGCTTTAACCTGTATTATTAAATGATATAAGCATTTCCGCATACAGTTATAGCTTCTTATGTCAGATTTTAACAAAATTCAGAAGAAATGTATATATCATTGAACTTCACTTGACAAAATTCACAGAATATGTTATAATGTATATACATACTCAAATTCAACTTAAAGTAATAACGAAAAAGGAGGACAAAAAAATATGGGCTACGGCGTAATAGGACTTACACCTGAAATCAAAGGGCTTGCTGATAAATCTGTTGAGGGTTATCGCATCGACCCATCACTCTACACTCTCTACGATGTAAAACGAG
>JAZSHP010000097.1:0-8250 GCA_045533355.1 Candidatus Fimenecus sp. | reverse complement strand
ATTGGAGTTTGTCGGGGTGATATGAAATTAAGATAGAAACAAAAACCTTTGTAGGGGCGGATGCCCACATCCGCCCGCAGTAGGTAAACAGTACACTTTGGGACGGGACGATGTGGGCATCGTCCCCTACGATTCATATCCAAATTAATAATCAATTACACCGACAAATTATAATTTACAACTTATCAACATCGGCGTCGGTAATCATGTGGAAACCTGCATTTTCGAGAGCTTTTTCTGCTGCGTCATTATCAGCAACACGAAGAACAACATAAGCGTGTTTTTCTGTTCGAGCCATAAATGCATAGAGATATTCCATATTGATATTCTCTTCATCAAGAACTTCAAGTGCCTTTGAAAGTTTACCCGGTTGGTCACCGATTTTAACACCTACAACATCAGTTGTGTTAAGCATATATCCAGCGTCCTGTAATGCTTTTTTTGCGGTGTCATTATCATTTACAATAATACGAAGAATACCGAAATCCTGTGTATCGGCAATTGAAAGGGCTCTCAGGTTAACATTGTTTTCTGCAAGAGTTTTTGTAATATTTACCAATGAACCTTTTTTATTTTCAACAAAGATAGTTAACTGTTTTAATGACATATTATTATCCTCCTATTAATCATAAAGCTTACGCTTATCAACAACACGAACTGCTTTACCCTCACTACGAGCAATACTCTTTGGTGGTACAAGACGAACAGTTGGGTTAATACCAAGCATAATCTTCATAGCATTTGCAAGTGATTTTTCCTGTGCTGTAATACCGCTGACAGTATCAGAGAACTTTTCAGGATTCATTTCAACAAGCACGTCGAATGTATCGTTATTCTTAACTCTATCAATAATAATCTGATAGTTTGGCTGATAACCTTCATTGAGAAGAACTGTTTCAATCTGGCTTGGGAATACATTAACACCACGGATAATGAGCATATCGTCACTTCTACCCATTGGTTTTGCCATTTTGATGAGTGTTCTGCCACAAGAACATTTTCCACGGGAAAGAACACAAATATCTCTTGTACGATAACGAAGAAGTGGGAATGCTTCTTTATCAAGGGCTGTGAATACTAATTCACCCTTACTTCCTTCAGGTAAAACCTCACCTGTATCAGGGTCAATGATTTCAGCAAGGAAATGGTCTTCGTTAATGTGCATACCTGTCTGTTCTTCACATTCGAACGCAACACCCGGACCCGATGTTTCTGTGAGTCCGTAAATATCGTAAGCCTTGATTCCAAGTGCTTCTTCAATTTGATGACGCATTTCATTTGTCCATGCTTCTGCACCGAAGATACCTGCTTTAAGAGGAATTTGGTCAGGTGTATAGCCCTGTTCTTTTAAAGATTCTGCCATATATGCAGCATAAGATGGTGTACAGCAAAGAATCGTTGAATTCAAATCCATCATAAACTGAATCTGACGGTCTGTATTACCTGATGACATTGGAAGAGTAAGACAACCTACCTTATGTCCGCCACCGTGAAGACCTGCACCACCTGTGAAGAGTCCGTAGCCGTATGCTACCTGTAACACATCTTCATTTG
The DNA here is from genome assembly GCA_045533355.1 of Candidatus Fimenecus sp. Lineage (GTDB taxonomy): Bacteria > Bacillota > Clostridia > Oscillospirales > Acutalibacteraceae > Fimenecus. The sequence continues at coordinate 6,696 of JAZSHP010000097.1, read as the reverse complement.
AACCACCTGCCGCTACGATTGCACGAGCACAGCAGTCTTCCCACAAGTCAACGTCGTGCTGAGTATAGAAGGCAACAACTCGTCTTCCTGTTGTACCTGATGTTGAGTGAATTCGAACACACTCGTTAAGAGGCTTTGCAAGTAATCCGTAAGGGTAAGCATCTCTTAAATCTGCTTTTGAAAGAAATGGAAGCTTGTGTAAATCTTCAATTCCCTTGATATCGTCAGGTGTAACACCTTTTTCGTCCATTAAATTCTTGTAGTAAGGCACATTTTCATATACATGCTTTACTTGTTTAACCAATTTTTCTGACTGAAGCTTTTTAAGGTCTTCAACAGGCATGGTTTCGATTTCTTTTTGATAATACATTTTTTCCATTTTGATTTCGTCCTTTCTGCAATTTGCTATAAAGTGGTTTTTGTTTTGGATTGCAGAAGCAAATAAAAAGTCCTCTGCATTCCAATTCGGAACACAGAGGACGAGAAAATTCCCGTGGTACCACCTCTATTTACCATTACCTCAGGATAACGGCCTCCGAGTGCAAACACACCCTTGTCGATATAACGGTCGAACCCGTTTGACCTACACAATCAAAATGACCTTCAGCCAACGACTTACGGAATGAATTCACCGACTTTACACTACTGCATCACACCACACGCAGCTCTCTTTAAATGATATTTTCGGATACTATTTTCCGTTCAAACGTCTTTATACTTTAGGATTTTAGCACACTAAAATCTCAATGTCAAGTGATTTTTTTATTTCAATTATGAATTATATCCTAATTCAAAAGCTTTCTTATTCATTTCCACGAATTTTGGTGCAACTGTATTTTCAATTGCCTTAATCCAGCGCTCCTTTGGAATATCAAAGTATTTTGAAGCTTTACCCATAAGAACGATATTAACGGCTTTTGATGAACCTGCCTGTTCAGCAAGTGAAAGTGCATCGAGAGCATCAACACTTACGCCTTTTTCTGTTAATTCATCGAGTACATTCTCAGGATACTCGGCAGCACCGATAATAACAGGCATTGGGTCAATCTGTTGAGTATTTACAACGATTTTACCATCCTTTTTAAGGAAGTTAGCATATCTGCCTGCTTCAAGCTTTTCGAATGAGATAATAATATCTGCTTCACCGTCTGTGATAATTGGTGAATACACTTTTTCACCGAAACGGACATATGTCACAACAGAGCCACCACGCTGACTCATACCGTGAACTTCACTAACCTTTACGTCGTAACCTTCGTCAACGAGAAGACGGCCTAACAATTTTGATGCAAGAAGACTACCCTGTCCACCTACGCCAACTATCATAACACTAACAGTTTTCATTTTACGTCTCCTCCCTTATACGATTGCATCGAATGCACAAAGCTGTTTACATACGCCACAGCCTACGCACAATGTTGCGTCAACTTTTGCCTTGCCGTCTTTCATACTGATTGCAGGACAACCAAGTGTCATACATCTCTTACAAGACTTACACTTATCGTTATCAACAGTAAGTGGTGGTTGAGGCTTAACTGATTTAAGAAGCACACAAGGTCTGCGTGAAATAATTACTGATGGTTCTTCAACAGCTAATTCTTCCTTAACTGCTGTATCACAAGCCTTAAGGTCATATGGGTCAACAACTCTTACACGATTAATGCCGAGAGCCTTACAAAGTGCTTCAAGGTCAACCTTAGAGGCAGGGTCACCCTTGATATTATAACCTGTTGTTGGATTCTGCTGATGGCCTGTCATACCTGTAATTGAGTTATCAACAATAATTACAGTTGAATTTGTAGCGTTATATGCCACATTCACAAGGCCTGTCATACCTGAATGCATAAATGTTGAGTCACCGATAACTGCAACACTCTTCTTTTCTGCTTCACTACCTCTTGCAAGATTGAAGCCGTGAAGACCTGAAATTGATGCACCCATACAAAGAGTTGAATCAAGAGCATTGAGTGGTGGTGCAGCACCGAGAGTATAACAACCGATGTCACCGAGTGCTGTAACCTTGTTTTTAGCAAGTGTATAGTATAAACCTCTGTGTGGGCAACCTGCACACATCATTGGTGGTCTGTTTGGAATAACTGAATCTGCAGAAACACTTTCAGGTAATTCCTTACCGAATGCTTTTGCTATTGTTTTCTGTGAAAATTCACCTAAAATTGAGAATTTGTCTTTACCGATGCAATCTATACCGAGTGCTTTAACATGATTTTCAATAAATGGGTCAAGCTCTTCAATTACATAAAGAGTTTTAACCTTTGATGCGAAATCTTTAATGAGTTTTACAGGAAGCGGATATGGCATACCGATTTTAAGGATACTTGCACTGTCTCCCATAACTTCCTTAACATAGTGGTATGAACAACCTGATGTGATAATACCGATTTCTTCGGAATTCATTTCAACCACATTGTATTCGCAGTTTTCTGCAAATTCCTGAAGTTTGAGTGTTCTTTCTTCAACCAACGGATGACGCTTAATAGCATTTGCAGGAGTCATTATGTATTTTGAAGGAGTCTTTTCGTAGTCCTTTAATGTTGCAGGCTGTTTTTCTCCTGTTTCAACGATTGACTGGCTGTGTGCAATTCTTGTGCACATACGAAGAAGAACGGGAGTATCAAACTTTTCTGACAATTCAAATGCATTTTTTGCAAATGTATATGCTTCCTGCGAATCAGCAGGTTCAAGCATTGGTACTTTTGATGCCATTGCATAATGACGAGAATCCTGCTCATTCTGTGAAGAGTGCATTGCAGGGTCATCAGCAACGCAAATTACAAGACCACCGTTAACACCTGTATATGAAAGTGTGAAAAGCGGGTCTGCTGCCACATTAAGACCAACGTGCTTCATAGCACAAGCAGACCTGGCACCTGCAAGGCTTGAACCGAATGCAACCTCACAAGCAACCTTTTCGTTTGGTGCCCATTCGCTGTGAATATCGTCAAATTTACTTAAAAATTCTGTAATTTCAGTTGATGGTGTACCCGGGTAACTTGAAACAACACCCAAACCGCCATCATGCAAGCCTTCTGCGACTGCCTGATTACCAATCAATAATTTCTTCATATCCATTCTCTTTTCTATATATAATTAGGATTTATTCTGTGAGTCAACAAGACCTTCGCCACCGTACATCTTACGAAGCTTTGGTTTTTCGATTTTACCTGTCGGATTACGAGGTACATCTGCAAAAATAATCTTACGAGGTCTCTTATATCTCGGAAGACTCTTACAGAATTCATTGATTTCTTCTTCTGTACAAGTCATATCCTTTTTAACTTCAATAATTGCAGTTGCAATTTCACCAAGTCTCGGGTCAGGAAGCCCGATAACCGCAACATCCTTGATTTTTTCATGTGCAGCCATAAAGTTCTCAATCTGCACAGGATAAAGGTTTTCACCACCTGTAATGATAACATCCTTTTTACGGTCAACAAGGAAAATGAAACCGTCTTCATCAACCATTGCCATATCACCTGTCAAAAGCCAACCGTCTTTAAGAGTTGCTTTTGTTGCTTCTTCGTCACGGTAGTAGCAAGTCATAACACCTGGTCCTTTAAGACAAAGCTCACCAACATCACCTTGTGCTACTTCATTTCCTTCAGGGTCAATAATCTTTGTCTGCCAACCATAACCCGGAACACCGATAGCACCAACCTTGTGAACATTTTCAACACCTAAATGCACAGCACCGGGTCCGATTGATTCAGAAAGACCATAGTTGGTGTCATATTGCTGATTTGGGAAATATTCAAGCCAACGCTTGATAAGGCTCTGTGGTACAGGCTGTGCACCGATGTGCATAAGTCTCCAGTTTGAGAAATAAAATTCGTTCAAATCGATTTCACCACTGTCGATAGCATTGAGAATATCCTGAGCCCATGGAACAAGAAGCCATACGATAGTGCATTTTTCATCACTTGCAACCTTAAGAATGTTTCTTGACTGAGTACCCTTAAGAATAATTGCTTTTGAGCCTGTTAAAAGACTGCCGAACCAATGCATTTTCGCACCTGTATGATAAAGTGGCGGAATACAAAGGAAGCAGTCATCCTTTGTCTGTCCGTGATGAGCCTGTTCACAACGACAAGAGTGAATGAGGCTTTCGTGATTATGTAAAATAGCTTTTGGGAAACCTGTTGTACCTGATGAGAAGTAAATTGCTGCGTCATCAGATTCTTCAAGCCAGCATCCGTGATAACTGCTTGAACATTCAGAAACAAGCTCGTTATAATCGTCTGCAAAAGCAGGACAGCTACCGCCAAAGTAAATAAGCTTACATTTTTTACTGATTTTTTCAGCAATTGCCTCAACTCGTCCTACAAATTCGTTGCCGAAAACAAGAACATCAGCCTCAGCCAAGTCAAGACAATAATCAATTTCATCCGATGAATAACGGAAATTAAGTGGCACTACCAAAGCACCTGTTTTAAGAATACCAAAGTATATAGGCAACCAGTCAATGCAGTTCATAAGAAGAATTGCGACTTTATTACCCTTTCCGATACCATTATTAGTAAGCATATTTGCAAATCTGTTTGCCTTTTCCTCAAAAACGCTCCAAGTTATTTCACGACGATAAGGACGTCTTGCACTTGATTCAACAAGCTCGAATTCACTCCATGTGATTCTTCGGGTCTCTGGTTGTTCCGGATTAATTTCAACCAATGCAACGTCGTTTGGAAATTCACGAGCATTTTTTTCAAGTAAGTGTACGATTGTCATAACATTTCTCCAAAATTACAATATTTTGATATTTTACTTTAAAATCCCTAAAAAATCAATAGACACAGCAAAATATAAATTTTTCCATTTTTTGATTGATATATTTGCTTTAAAGTGCTAAACTTTAAAGTGTTAAAGCAAATATACCATATTCTGCCTCGTTTGTCAAGCAATTTATATACATCTTTTCAATCAAATAATAAAACGGAAATTTCTAATTCACTATAATAAAAAAAGGACCTAAGGGTTAATCCTTAAGTCCTTTTTATTTAGAACATATCTGCTATTCTCTTTGCTGAATTATATAAATCTTTTACACCTGACTCAACCCGTGATTTATCAAAATCATCAAGATAACTACTCGCTTCAAGTGTAAGATAACCATCATAACCAATTGATTTAAGTGCATCAACAATAGACACAAAATCAATATTCATTGAAAACGGAATCTGATGCGAATCGTGGAGCTTATCATTATCGTGAATGTGGAGTGCTTTGAGTCTTTTGCCCAAAGCTCGAATCATTTCAGGTGCAGATGTGTCACTGCCCTTCATTTCTGCATGACCGATATCAAGACAAGCGACAAAATAATCGTCATTTACTGCGTCAAGATGTGCATTAAAGCTTTCCGGAGTTGCACAAGCAGCAAAGCTTGAATGTCTGTGAAACTTTTTCCAGTTCCACATGTTTTCTGTCGCAATTTTCACATTATGCTCTTTTGAAAAGGGTAAAAGTTTAAAGTACATTTCTGCATTTTCTTCTGGTGTACCGTCATTCATCGGATGAACAATACAAATGTCACCACCTGCTTCGGCAATACATTCGATTGCTCGTTTAAGCCAATCTATACTCTTTGGTATACTTGGAAATGGTGCATGTCCCTGATTACAGACAATTCCGTTATCAAGACCGATTTGTTTAAGTTTTCGTGCAAAAGCAAGATACTCTCTTTGTGCTGTAGGATGACTTGTAGGAACTAAAATGCCATTTCCCTTTTTACACATATCAAACATTGAAAAGTCCCAGGCGTCAAATCCTGATTTTGCCACAAGTTCTACTGCCTTTTCTTCACCTATATGTAAAGCGATTGAACCGATTTCTGTTGAAATTTTCATAACACACCTCTATACTTTCTCTTAATCATATAATCAAATAACGCAAAAACAGCACATCCAATTCCGTAACAGATTATGTCCGCAACAGAAAATGTTCTGCCCAGTAGTATTGAAAAGAACAGATTTTCATCTAATCCAAGCAATTTCACAAAATCAAAATACTGACCTATTTCTACTAACAATGAAAATAAAAACACCAACAAGGGTACAATACTGAATTTTTCAGGAATAAAAATTCTTACAAAAAAGCAAATTAATACCGTTACAAGCATATCTCCCACATAAGGACGAATAAAATTGTCACGAATAAACAAGGCTATTAAAATCTCTGTAGCCAAAATCAAAAGAAAAGACACACCATAAAATATTCTTAATTTCTTTTTGATTTCACTCACCACCATAATAATCTGTTTTAATTTTACAACAAGAAACTACCAAAATCAACACTATAAAAATTTTGTCAAAAAAATTTAAAAAAACTTTTAAAAAAGACTTGACTATTTCATTTTGATGTGTTATTATTATCGAGCGTTGAGACGCTGGTGTAGCTCAGTTGGTAGAGCAGCTGATTTGTAATCAGCAGGTCGGGGGTTCGAGTCCGTCCACCAGCTCCATTTTTTTGTAAATTCAATATGGGTAGGTTCCCGAGTGGCCAAAGGGAGCAGACTGTAAATCTGCCGTCGACGACTTCGGTGGTTCGAATCCACCCCTGCCCACCAGAAAAAAGACCTTGTCGAAAGACAAGGTCTTTTTTCGTCTAAATCCACCCTTATGGGTGGGTGAAATATTGTTTCGCAATGTGAAATTCTCGCTTCGCCCGAGTGAAATCGCCGCGGCG
>JAZSHP010000131.1:0-6020 GCA_045533355.1 Candidatus Fimenecus sp. | reverse complement strand
CTAAGGAACGATACTAAAACCATAATGACTATAAAGTCAGATTTTTGAAAATGGAGGTGCAACTGTAAATGGCTCGTATTTCAGGTGTTGACTTACCAAGAGAAAAGAGAATCGAAATCGGTCTCACATATATCTATGGTATTGGCAGAAAAACAGCTAGTGACATTGTTGCTGCAACAGGTATTAATCCAGACACACGTGTTAAGGATTTAACCGAAGAAGACGTTTCAAAACTTCGTGAGTACATCGAAAAGAACGTAACAGTTGAAGGTGACCTCAGAAGAGAAACAGCATTTGATATTAAAAGACTTGTTGAAATTGGTTGCTACAGAGGTGTTCGTCACCGTAAGGGTCTCCCAGTAAGAGGCCAGCGTTCAAAGACAAACGCTCGTACACGTAAGGGACCAAAGAAGACAATTGCTAACAAGAAGAAGTAAGAAGGAGGGACTAAATAATGGCAAAGCAGGTTAAAAAAGGCGCTGCAACTCGTAGACGTCGTGAAAAGAAGAACATTGAAAAAGGCGCAGTTCATATTCAGTCCACCTTCAATAATACTATCGTTACTATCACTGATACTCAGGGTAACGCAGTATCATGGGCAAGCGCAGGTGAAATGGGCTTCAGAGGCTCAAGAAAATCAACTCCATTCGCTGCTCAGACAGCTGCTGAAACAGCAGCTAAGGTTGCTATTGACCACGGTATGAAAACTGTAGAAGTATACGTTAAGGGTCCTGGTTCAGGTCGTGAAGCTGCAATCCGTGCATTGCAGACAGTAGGTCTTGAAGTTACAATGATTAAGGACGTAACTCCAATCCCTCACAACGGCTGCCGTCCACCTAAGAGAAGACGTGTATAACAGAAATTTGGAGGTAACAGATTATGGCAAGATATACCGGTGCGGTTTGTAAGCTCTGCCGTCGTGAAGGAAAGAAGCTTTTCCTTAAAGGCGACCGTTGCTATACTGGTAAATGTGCTCTTGAGAGACGTTCATACGCTCCTGGTCAGCACGGCCAGAACCGTAAAAAAGTTTCTGAATACGGCTTGCAGCTTCGTGCAAAACAGACTGCTAAGCGTTACTACGGTATTCAGGAAGGACAATTCCACAAATATTTCTTGATGGCTGAAAAGCGTCAAGGTGTAGCAGGTGAAAACCTTTTAAGAATTTGCGAAAGCCGTCTTGATAACGTTGTTTATCTTCTCGGATGGGCTTCATCTCGTGCAGAAGCAAGACAGCTCGTAATTCACGCACACTTCCGTGTAAACGGTAAGAAGGTTGACGTTCCTTCATACCTTCTTAAAGTAGGCGATGTTGTATCAGTTAAGGACAACAGCAAAGATAGCGTTAAGATTAAAGAAGTTCTTGAAGCTAACGCATCTCGTCCTGTTCCAGCATGGCTTGATAAGGATGCAGAAAACCTTTCAGCTAAGGTTGCTAAACTTCCGGACAGAGAAGAAATCGCTGTTCCTGTTGAAGAGCATCTTATCGTCGAATTCTACTCTAAATAATAGAATAGAAATAACAATAATATTTAGCGGAAAATTTTTTCTGTACTCGAATAGGAGGGTTTTGAATGATAGGAATTGAGAAGCCCAGCATTGAAGCACTTGATTTGACAGCAGACGGGACTTATGGTAAGTTCGTCGTTGAACCATTGGAAAGAGGCTACGGTACAACACTTGGCAACAGCCTTCGTCGTGTACTTTTGTCATCACTTCCAGGTTATGCAATTACTTCGGTAAAAATTGATGGTGTTCTTCATGAATTCTCAACCATTGACGGTGTGAAAGAGGATGTAACTGAAATCGTTCTTAACTTAAAGGGTGTTATCCTTAAGATTAATGGCGACGGACCAAAAACAATTTATATCGATGCAAGTGGTAAATGTGAAGTTACTGCCGGCGATATTCAGGTTGATGCTGACGTTGAAATTCTTAATCCTGAACATGTTATCGCAAACCTTGAAGAAGGTGGAGTTCTTAAAATGGAACTTACATGCGATAAGGGCAGAGGTTATGTTTCAGCAGAAAGAAACAAGCAGCTTATGCAGCCAATCATCGGCGTAATCGCAATAGATTCAATTTATACACCCGTCTTGAAGGTTAACTACACAGTTGAAAATACTCGTGTAGGTCAGATTACTGACTACGATAAGCTTTCACTTGAAGCTTGGACAGACGGAACAATTTCAGCGCAGGAGGCCGTTTCTCTCGGCGCAAAAATCCTTACAGACCATCTCGACCTCTTTGTTGACCTTTCTGATGAGGCAAGAGAGACAGAGACAATGATTGTTAAGGACGACGATACAAAGGGTAAGATTCTTGAAATGACTATTGAAGAACTTGACCTTTCAGTTCGTTCCTTCAACTGCCTCAAACGTGCAGGCATCAATACTGTTGAAGATTTAACAAACAGAACTGAAGAAGATATGATGAGAGTTAGAAACCTTGGTAGAAAATCTCTCGAAGAGGTTATTGCAAAGCTCGATTCATTAAACTTCACATTGCGTAAGGACGACGAATAATAAAGGAGTGATTTTGAATGCCAGGAACAAGAAAACTTGGTAGAACAAGCGATCACCGCAAGGCTATGCTCAGAGGTATGGTAACATATCTTATCGAGAACGGTCAGATTGAAACAACTGTAACTAGAGCCAAAGAAGTTCAGGCTATGGCTGAAAAAATGATTACAATCGCTAAAGATAACAGTCTTCATTCAAAGAGACAGGTTTACTCTTACATCACAAAAGAGTCTGTTGCAAAGAAGATGATTGAAGAAGTAGCACCAAAGTATGCTGACAGAAAAGGTGGCTACACTCGTGTTATCAAGACCGGCCCAAGAAGAGGCGATGCTGCTGAAATGTGCATCATCGAACTCATCGCTGACTAATGCGGTAAGGCTTTAATAGACCAATAAATTAACCCCTCGGGAAAACCTGAGGGGTCTTTTTTTGTCTAAAAAAATATGTTTTATCTAATGCAATAAATTGTTGCTTGACAACTATATGCTTTTGTGAGAATATAAAAGTGAAAATAGCAGACGGTAGTTTGTTGATGTTCTGTAAAACAGAGGTGATTTTATGGACAAGATAGAAAAAAGAATGGCTATAAACTTGAATATTACTTTTTCAATAAGTTACATTTATTTTATTGCTTTTTATTCTATGGGAATTTGGCAAAGTGATTTCATAGAATTAAAACCATCATCAGGTGTACTAATGGATGCATTGTCAAAAGTAATGAGTTTTTTATTTCAATCGGAATCAGGAATGATACCATTAGCTGTTATTAGCCTTTGCTTAATTGTCGTAGCAATTTTAGGATTGTCTTTGTATTATATGCATTTTTCAAAAGCGACAACAATTTTATTGTGTCTTGGATTTGTTCCCGCACTTGTACCGATTTTGTGTAATGCTTTTTTTGGTCCTATAACTGACGAAACATCAAGTGACAGATTGTGGTTAAGCATAACGATATTACTGATAATATATTTGATTGTTTTTCAGATTTTCTTTTATAAAGATTACAAGAAAAATTAAGATTAAAAAGGGACGGTGAAAACCGTCCCTGATTTTATTTAGTAAAATAGAATTGTTATCTCAATTTAATTCCAATACATATAAATCCGTTATCAACAATATCAATCACACCGTATTCATTGTTTCGTATTGAACCGGGATTAAAGAATTTGATTCCAAGTTGATTATCTTCTTGTTGAATATGTGTATGTCCGTAAAGTGCTAATTTGCAATTATTTCTCCGTGAAACGGAAATAAGACCACTAAGGCCGCTTTTTACATATTCATATTGTCCGTGAGTGATATAAATTTTAAGTCCGCCTTCTTCGATAATTGCATTTTTCGGATAATCGCAGTAAAAATCATTGTTACCTTTTACGCAGTAAATTCTTTTATCTTCAAGTAATGGTTTGCATTTCTCGAAATCAATATTACCATCACCTAAAAATACTACTACCTCAGCTGTGGGTTGAGCCTCAATAGCTCGTTTTAATGAAAAATAATCACCATGTGAGTCAGATAAAACAAGTATTCTCAATCATATCACCAACTTTATTAACATAATATTATTATACAATAATATGGTGGTGGTTTCAATGAGTAATAATTTTGATGATATTTTAAATGGTATAAAATCGAAAAAGACAAAAGGAGAGACAGAAGATTTCTTGAAGAAAAGCTTAACTCCTGAGCAGAATAAACAGTTGAAAGAGGTGTTGAATGACAAAGAAGCACTAAAAAATCTTCTTTCTACACCAAAGGCACAGGAATTACTAAAAAGATTTTCGGAGGGTAAAAATGATTGATATTGAAAATCTTTTGTCATCAATAAGTGATGAGGATATGGCAAAAATAAAAAGTCTTGCCGAGTCCTTGACAAACAAAGAGGACTCATCAAAACAACCGCAAGAGGCAAAAAAATCAGAATCAATGCCTAATTTACCTATAGATATGAATATGATGCAAAAAATAATGGGACTTATGGGTCAGTTCAATAAAGAAGATTATCGTACAAGATTGATTCAAGATTTAAAACCACTATTAAGTGATGAAAGAAAACAAAAAGCAGATGAAGCTGTCCGATTTTTACAGTTAATCGAAGTTTTACCTTTATTGAAAGGATTGTTTTAATAATGACAGGCTATTCATATTCTGAAATCCAAAAAATGCAGGCAAAGGCAATGGAAAGAGTGCGTGAAATGAAACGAAATTCCGACATTGTAACTCAATCTGCACAAAAAGAGTTTGATTTCAAACCTGCAAAAAATGATGTTCACGATTTTTCAGCGACAGTTTCTGCAAAGGTGACTAATATGCCCCCAAATTTTCCTGAAGACAATCCGTATCCGAGTTTTAAAGAGCTTTTTAAGGAAGTAGAAGAAAAATCACAGGAAAAGGAAGTGCCAAAATCTGTGGAAATGCAAAAAAAGAGTAGTCTTGAAAACCTTTTTGATGAGCCTGACAAGGCTTTGTTGTTGGGACTTATAATGCTTTTAAAAACTGAAGGTGCCGACGAATCACTCATAATGGCATTAACTTATATTTTGTCATAAATTTTTGTAAATTTATGTTGACAACGCTTTAATTAAGTATTACAATAATCCAGTAAATTTAATATATACCGAATGATGCAGATTGAAAGGGTGATTTCCCTGACTGTCTGTTGACGGTATTCCGGAGAATTCCACAGTATGTGGATACCGAAGGTGCAAAGCATGATGCTAATCTCTCAGGTCAAAGGACGGAAATTTCTTGTTAAAGAGTTTTTAGGACTGAGTGTATTTTGTGCATTCGGTCCTTTATTTTTCGGGAAGAAAAGGAGAATGGATATGAATTTTAATGACATCTTAGTAGCAATTGACGATTTTGTCTGGGGTGTGCCATTGATGGTGCTTATCATAGTAGGTGGACTTATACTTACTTGCAGAACAAAGCTTGTTCAGATTTTCCACTTGCCATTGGCACTTAAATGGATGGTACAGGAAGAAGAAGGAGGCACAGGTGACGTTTCATCATTCGGTGCGTTGTGTACTGCACTTTCTGCTACAATCGGTACAGGTAACATTGTAGGTGTTGCAACAGCAATCTGTGCAGGTGGTCCCGGTGCTCTTTTCTGGATGCTTGTTGCTGCTTTCCTTGGTATGGCAACAAAATATGCAGAAGGTCTTTTAGCTGTAAAGTATCGTGTTACTGACAACGAGGGTCATACATGGGGTGGACCATTCTACTATATCGAAAAGGGTATGGGCAAAAAGTGGAAATGGCTCGCAAAGGCATTTGCAATTTTCGGAGTATGTGCTGGTCTTATGGGTATCGGTACATTTACACAGGTAAACGGTATTTCATCAGCAATTAACTCTTTCTTTGATGCAAACAACTCAAACACAGTTAATATTCCTTTTATCGGTGAATATTCATGGTCAGTAGTAATCGCATCAGTTATCCTTGCTGTTTGCGTAGGTCTTGTTCTTATTGGTGGTATCAAGAGAATTTCAAAAGTTGCAA
>JAZSHP010000154.1:0-6235 GCA_045533355.1 Candidatus Fimenecus sp. | reverse complement strand
TTAAGGAACTTCCAATCGGAAGTTCCTTTTTTGTTTATTAAAATTGTCAATTATTTTTACCTCCCTCGTCAGAGGGAGCCGTTGTTGTTATGTTACTTATTCTGTATTTTGGAAATACTCTCTTCAAGCATTGCGAGTTTTTCATTATATTTTGCAAGTTTTTCGCGTTGCTCGTTAACCAGGGCTTCAGGTGCTTTTGCAACGAATTTTTCGTTGTTGAGTTTTCCTGAAACAAATGCAATTTTTTTAAGCACACCTGCTTTTTCTTTTTCGAGTCTTTCAACTTCTGCCTTGAAGTCAACAAGTTCATCAAGTGGAATAAAGAGTCTTGCATCTTCTGTGATAATAGCCACAGCCTCGTCATTTTCGTAGCCCTTTACGATTTCAACATCAGAAGCAGATGCGAGTCTTACAAAGAAGTTTGCACCTTCAGAGAATGTGTTTTCATAAGAAGTTTCAATGAAAATCTTTGCCTTCTTTGATGGTGGAACATTCATTTCTGCACGACGGTTACGAACAGCCTTGATAGCAGTCATAACTCTTTCCATTTCTGTTTCGTCAGCCTTGAATGAAAGCTCATCACTATATACAGGCCATTCTGAAATCATAATTGAGTCACCATCGTGAGGAAGTGTCTGCCAGATTTCCTCTGTGATAAATGGCATAAATGGATGTAAGAGTGTAAGAGTGTTTGACATTACATAAACGAGAACTGCTTTAACAGTTGCCTTTGCAGTTGCACATTCACCGTTAAGACGGATTTTTGCGATTTCGATGTACCAGTCGCAGAATACGTCCCAGATAAAGTCGTAAAGTTTCTGTACTGCAAGACCAAGTTCAAACTTTTCAAGTGAATCTGTAACATCCTTAACAAGGTCATTGTACTTACTGAGAATCCATTTATCTTCGATAGCAAGATTCTTTGGAACATATGGTGCATATTCGTTTTCGTCAAGGTTCATGAGAATGAAACGAGCAGCATTCCAAATCTTGTTAGCAAAGTTTCTACTTGCTTCAACTTTTTCGTCAGAGAAACGCATATCGTTTCCTGGGCTGTTACCAGTTGCAAGAGTAAATCGGAGTGCGTCAGCACCATACTGGTCGATAATTTCAAGTGGGTCGATACCATTACCGAGAGATTTTGACATCTTTCTACCCTGAGCGTCACGAACAAGACCGTGAATAAGAACTGTATCGAATGGAACCTGTCCTGTATATTCAAGAGCAGAGAAAATCATACGAGATACCCAGAAACCGATGATATCGTAACCTGTTACGAGAGTATTTGTTGGGTAATAGTGCTTAAGGTCTTCTGTCTGTTCAGGCCAACCAAGTGTTGAGAATGGCCAGAGTGCTGATGAGAACCATGTATCAAGAGTATCTTCGTCCTGACGGAAGTTAGCGCTACCACATTTTGGACAAACACTCATATTGTCCTTTGTAACAACCATTTCACCACAATCGTCACAGTACCAAGCAGGAATTCTGTGTCCCCACCATAACTGACGAGAAATACACCAGTCACGAGTACCGTTCATCCAGTTAAGATAGTTCTTTGTAAATCTTTCAGGAATGAACTTTGTTTCACCCTTTTCAACTGCATCGATTGCAGGTTTTGCAAGAGGAACCATACGGACGAACCACTGCTTTGAAACCATTGGCTCAATTGTATTGTGACAACGATAGCAAGTACCAACTTCGTGTTTACGAGGTTCAACTTCCTTAAGATATCCACCTGCTTTAAGGTCTTCAAGGATTGCCTTTCTTGCTTCTTTAGTTGTCATACCTGCGTACTTGCCACAGTCAAGAACTTCAGGTTCATTTTCAGTTGCACGACCACTTGCAATAAGCTCGTCAGCAATTCTCTTGTCCTCTGCACCTGTAAGATGACCGTCATAAGTGAATGTACGAACGATAGGAAGATTATTTCTCTGTCCAACTTCAAAGTCGTTAGGGTCATGAGCAGGAGTGATTTTAACAACACCTGTACCCTTTGTCATATCAGCGTGTTCGTCACAAACGATTGGAATTTCTTTATTAAGTAATGGAAGGATTACGTGACAACCATGAAGATGCTTGTATCTTTCGTCAGCAACGTTAATAGCAACAGCTGTATCACCAAGCATTGTTTCAGGACGAGTTGTAGCAAGTTCAAGCTTTTCGCCTGTTTCCTTAACTGTGTAAAGAAGATGCCAGAAGCTACCATCCTGTTCTTCATATTCAACCTCTGCGTCAGAAATTGATGTATTACAACAAGGACACCAGTTAACCATACGGTTACCACGATAAATCAAGTCTTTTTCATAAAGACGAACGAAAACTTCATTAACAGCCTTACTGCAACCTTCGTCAAGAGTGAATCTTTCTCTGTCCCAGTCGCAAGATGAGCCGAGTTTCTTAAGCTGTTCAATAATTCTGCCACCGTACTGCTTTTTCCAGTCCCAAGCTCTTTCTAAGAAACCGTCACGACCTAAATCTTCCTTAGCGATGCCTTCCTTACGCATTGTTTCAACGATTTTTGCCTCAGTAGCAATAGATGCGTGGTCAGTACCGGGAAGCCAGAGTGTGTCATAACCTGCCATTCTGTGATAACGGATAAGAATATCCTGTAATGTGTTATCAAGAGCGTGGCCCATATGAAGCTGACCTGTAATATTTGGTGGTGGAATTACAATAGTGTAAGTCTTTTTACCTTCTTCACGCTTTGCGTGGAAATATTTATGCTGGAGCCAGTCTTTGTATATTCTGTCTTCAACATTTTTCGGATTATACTGTTTTTCAAGTTCCTTGGACATATATATTCTCCTTTTATACTGTCAACGATGTAATAATGCTTGAATACACCTTAACAGGGTCATTTATAAAATTCTGTTTTACTGTTTCTAACTGTAAACTGTCAACCACATAAATTGACAATTTCATAAGCTCTGTGCCACGGTCAAAAAGAGTGAATGTGATTGTGTAGCCACCATCGTCTTCCTTTTTGACTTCGATTTTATTTTCACGTTCAACCTTTGCTTTTGTTGTAAGTCGAATGGCAGAATTCACTGCCTTTTCACGTACAGTTTTTGGAAGGCTTGTCTGTAAAAGTTCAGCAGCCTCTCGTCCTCTTTCTGTTACTGTTAAAACTTCTTCATCTTGGAGAATATCGGCTGTAATATTTCCTGTTTTTAAAAGCTCTTCAATTGCCTGACCCACTTCAAAAAAGTTTGCAAGGCCGTCCTCCTGCATTGCATCATTGAGCATCTGTCGTGTCATCGGAGCATCAACACTTTTAAGAAGATAGCAAATAAGAAGTCTTATATCATCA
This sequence comes from Candidatus Fimenecus sp., assembly GCA_045533355.1. Taxonomy (GTDB): domain Bacteria; phylum Bacillota; class Clostridia; order Oscillospirales; family Acutalibacteraceae; genus Fimenecus. The sequence continues at coordinate 2,925 of JAZSHP010000154.1, read as the reverse complement.
CGGTTGCGGAGTCCGCCAAGTTCTATTCCCGCATCAAATGCATCAAATTCCATAAGTCTCACTCCTGCAATTCCTTAAGTATTTCTTTAATATCCTGACGAACATAAGTCGGCTTGATTTCACTATTATTAACATCTTCCATTGTGCTTTCACCACTGAGAACACATATTGTATCAACACCTGCATTGACACCTGATGCAATATCAGTATAGAGTCTGTCACCTATTACAACTGCCTCTTCCTTGCTGAATGGTGAACGCTCAACAGAGAAATCAATCATAAATCCGTCGGGTTTTCCTATATAAATCGGTCTGCGGTTTGTTGCATAGTTGATTGCTTCACACATTGCAAAGCAGTCAGGCACAAGACCGAATTCAGTAGGACAACCTCTGTCAGGGTTTGTTGCGATATATGGAATATCTTTCTTTGTCTGGAGAAGATAAGACACATCCCATAACTTTTTATATGTAAGTTCAGTATCATAACCAACACAGATACAGTCAGTATCTTCATCTGCTTCAGTTGTGATATTGACGCCGTATTTTTCCATTTCGGCAATCATTGACTTTGTACCCATACAATAAATTTTCTTGTTAGGAAAATGCTTGTTAAGATAAAGTGCAGTTGCCTGAGAAGATGTGAAGAAGTTATCTTCTGTCACCTTTATTCCCATATTTGAAAGCTTAATGACATAGTCCTTGACTGAACGAGAGGAGTTGTTTGTGATGAACACATACTGTCCGCCAACTGACTCGATATGTGCCAAAAATTCATTAACACATTCAAAAAGACGAGCTCCCTCATAAATTGTTCCGTCCATATCAAGTAAGAATAACTTCTTGTCGGTTAAACTCATTTAATCAATCCTTTTGTAACCGCTGATAAAATCGATGTGCAATTATCAGCGAGATAGTTTTTTGTCAGAGCCGTTCAAAAACGCAGGCAATACTTTGTGTATTGGCGAGTATTTTGGGCGAGCTATGACGAGAAAGTAACCGTTGAGAATTGTGCATAAGATTGCAAGCAGTGGTTACCTATTTGCCTTTAGTTTTGCAAATAATTTCACATTTCCTGATTTTACCTTTGAGATAAATGTGCCTTCAAGGTAAGTTAAAAATGTGAATTTAAGCTTAATCGGAATAAGCATAAGCTTCATTACAAGCGAATTTGGTTTTGCAATTTTTAAAGACTTACGCACATTTTCACTTGTGATTATATTTTTAATCTCCTGCATCTTTTCTTTAAATGAAAGAGTACAAGCAGAATTAGTTACATTTTCAATACAACCTACCACTCGTTCAATATAACGACGGTAAATCATTTCACGGCTTTCGTCACTATCCACATTCCAATACTTGTACAAATCGAGCATCCAACCGTGTTCTTCTTCACGCTTTTCGTACATATCACTGCGATATTTTGCAGTTTCACTATCAGCACGAGCACGCATAAAGTGATAATATTTATTTTCCATTAAAACTACTCGTTCTACATCACGAACAACATCAAGATTAAACGGAAAATCATCCCAGAATGTGTTCTTGAAACGAATATCATTGTCCATTATATATTTTCTCTGGAAAAGCTTGTTCCAAGGTGTGTAGAGCAAGTTTTTATCAAACATTTTGTGAGCATATTCCCTGAATTCCCTTTGAGATTTAAATTCTTTTGTAGGTAAAGTCTGCTCTTGTGTATAAAATTCCGTATCGGAATAATAAGTGTCGATATAGTACCCAGCAACAACGAGTTGAGCATCGTTTTTCTTTGCCATATTGTACATATCCTGGAACATAGTAGGCTCTGCCCAGTCGTCAGAATCCACAAAATAAAGATACTCACCACGAGCCTTTGGAATTGCAGTATTACGAGCAGATGGTGCACCACCATTTTCCTTATGGATTACTGTAATTCTGCTGTCATTTTTTGCATATTCATCACAGATAGCACCTGAGTTATCGGGACTTCCGTCATCAACAGCAATAAGTTCCCATTCTGTAAGAGTCTGTGCTCTAAGACTTTCGATACATTTTCCTATGAAATTTTCGACATTATAGACCGGCATTATGGCTGTGATTTTAATATCACTCATTACCCAATTCCTCCTCACAAAGAGTCAATGCAGACTCAATGCATTTATCCATATCGAAATATTTATACTGACCTAAACGACCACCGAAAATAACGTTTTTCTCACTTTCGGCAAGTTGCTTATATTGTTCATAAAGAGAATTATTTCTGTCGTCATTGACAGGATAATAAGGCTCGTCACCCTTTTCCCAGTCGGCAGGATATTCTCTTGTTATGACTGTTTTCTCCTGATTACCGAACTCAAAATGCTTATGCTCTATAATTCGAGTATATGGCACCTGTCTTTCGTTGTAATTAACAACTGCAACAGGCTGAAATTCCTTTAAATCTAAAATTTCAGTTTCAAATCTTAAGCTACGATATTCAAGCTCACCAAGGGAATAGTCAAAAAAGCTATCAATTGTCCCTGTATAAACGATTTTTTCACAGAGTGACATATAGTCATTCTTGTTTTCAAGAAAATCTGTATCAAGACGGACTTCAACATTTTCTAAAAGCTTGTCAATCAATACATTGTAGCCACCTATTGGAATTCCTTGATAAGTGTCGTTGAAATAGTTGTTATCGTAAGTGTAACGGACAGGAAGACGCTTAATTATAAATGCAGGTAAATCTTTGCAATCACGCCCCCACTGTTTCTCCGTATAACCCTTTACAAGCTTTGTGTAAATCTCACGACCAACAAGGCTTATTGCCTGTTCTTCAAGATTTTTAGGCTCACCAGTAATTTCAGAACGCTGTTCTTCAATTACAGCTTTTGCCTCTTCGGGAGTTGTGACACCAAAAATCTGTGAGAAAGTGTTCATATTAAAAGGCAAATTGTAAAGCTTACCCTCA
>JAZSHP010000102.1:0-5453 GCA_045533355.1 Candidatus Fimenecus sp. | reverse complement strand
CCGCCGCTTACAATCTTGCATTCGGTTTTGTCCGAAAGTGTTGTGATTGTTTCACTGTCATCACTTGGAAGTGTCTTAACTGCTACGTTTGAGCCGTTAATTTTTGCCTTCTTTGTGATTTTTGCAAGGCTTGCGTTTCTCTTTTCTGCTATTTTAGTTCTTTCAACCATGTCGCCTACAGTAATGAACTCAGAAGCGACATAGCCAATGTCATAGTCTTCGCCGAAGTAAACCTTGTACCAGCCGTTGTCGGTTGTTTCAAGAATTACTACATCCTCACCCTGAGGTATCTGTGAAAGAATCAGGGAAGTCTGGTCTGCAAGTCCGCGGACATTTATGCTTTGTACAGCGGTACCTGTCTGGTACATTGTGTAGGTAAGCAGTGCCTTTTGAACCTTTGCTGCATCAAGGGATATGAAGTCGGAAAGTACATAGCCTGTATATTCGCCTGCTTCTACCTTGAACCAGTTTTCGTCTGTGTCGATAATCTTGACGGTGTCGCCAAGCTTTAATACGTTTAAAATGGTGCTTTCTGTATCAGCCGAGCTTCTCAGGTTGATTGTTCCGCCTGAGGTAAGAATGTAGGCATCCTTGCCTGTGTATAGCTGAAGCTCAGGTGATGTTATGCTGAAATCTGCTGTTTCACCTTCTCCGTCACCTTCAAGGACGGCAGGTGTTTCGATAGTAGTTTCGATTTCTTGAGTAAGCTTGCTCGCCTTTGCAGCCTGGAAATCAATCGCCTGAATGACTGCCAGCGAACCCACCAACGATACAGCCATAAACGCTGCAATCGCGTGTTTTAAGTTCCCCATGATAATCCTCCTAAATTTGTTTCTAAATTGTTACAAAAGTATTATACACAAAAAATACGCTTTTGTCAAACATTTTTAACAAATTTTTATAATTTTGTAACAATTTCAATGGAAGCCGATGGTGAAAACTCGCACTGTTATGCGGTTTTGTGAGGAAGTGAAGAAAATAAAAAATTTTTAAAAAGCCCAGTTGTAACAATTGGAAATTGTTACAATATTACATAAAACTTAAATTTGTCATGAAAAATAAGTTTTTTTATAAAGATAATTGACAAACAGAAAATATTAGTGTATAATAGTATAGCATTTGAATAAGCCGTTGTGATGGAATTGGCAGACGTGCGAGACTCAAAATCTCGTGGTAGTGATACCGTGTCGGTTCGACCCCGACCAACGGCACCATAGAGGAAATGGCATAAACACTAGTGTTTTGAGCCATTTCCTTTTTTGATTTCTTTCTATGATTTTTATAAATTTTTGATTTTTACCCCAGTTTTACCCCAGTTTTACCCCAATTTTACCCCAGACCTTTTTGGAGCAGTTCGTTTATTACCATACCTGCTTTTATCTTTTCGCTCATATCGGTATGGATATATCGTCTTGTCATATCAAGGGTTGAGTGACCAAGCATAATCTGTACAGTAGATATGCTTACTTCGTTTGAATTTGCAAGATATGTGGCAAAACTGTGTCGGAGTGAATGAAATTTTATCTGTGGCAAGTTATTCTTTTTCAGAATGTACCTGAAATTATTGGAAATGTAATCGCAGGCAAGAGGTTTGCCGTCCGGCCACTTACAGACAAACTCATTATCGGTATAGCTGTTTCCGAAGATGCTCTTATAATTTTGCTGCTCGGCATACAGCGATTCAAGATATTCTTTCACCTTTGGAATAAGTGGTAATATTCTGTTGCTGGTGTTTGATTTTGTGTTTTCTTCAAAAACCTCAGTAGCTATCCTTGTGCGGGTATTTCTGATATGTATTATATTTTTTTCAAAATCAATATCCTGCCAGCACAGACCGCAAATCTCACTTCTTCTTAATCCGTAATAAATTCCGAGGATTACGCATACCTCAATAGGCTTACCTTTGACACACTCCAGTATTTTATTTATCTCCTGAGTGGTAAAGGTTCTTGCCTCGTATGGCTTGACCTTAGGTAAATCCACCTTGTCAGCCGGATTTGTGGGAATCATATTGTGCTGATATGCGTATTGAAGTGCCTTTCTGATGTTTGCGTGATGCCGGCGAACTGTGTTGGCGCTTAAATTGTTTCTTATTAAATATGTATAATAATTATCAATTATAAGCGGTGATACATCAATCAAAGGAACTCCCAGCTTTGAAAAGTACGGCATAATATATTTTTCAAGTATCTTTTTGTAGTTCTGATATGTGGATTCACGAATGTTTCTCTTGTGATTTTCAAGCCAGGTTGCCATAAAATCAGAAAATAAGATTTCATTTGTGTATAACAGCTTACATACCTCGTATTTTTGCCTGTATTCCTCTTTTATTTCCTCCATTTTAAGTTTTGCTTTGCGTTTGTTTCCATTTTCAATAGGTATCCCTGTGGAGACTTCTGTCTGATGCCTTTTTCCGAACGCATCGTACCAGCTTAAACGCACATAATATTTTGTTGCACCTTTTCTTGTGCTTAATTTAGCTTCCATTGTGTAAACTCCTTTCTACGAAAGTCTGTTCACCCAATGATTAATTAGCAAGCTAATTATACCACCAGGTGAACTGTTTTTCAATGCTTTATTTTGTTAAATAACGTATAATGCTCCTTTTTGGAATTTTATAGGTACTTCCTATTTTAATTGACTTTATCTTACCGCTTTTCAACAGCTTGTATGCTGTGTTTTTTCCAATCCGTAACACTTCGCATAATTCTTCAACTGTTAATACATCACTATATTTATTAAGCATTGTCATCACCGTCCGATAGATATATTCTTGTCACATCATCTCTGTGATGTCCCAGAAGCTCCGACACTTTCTTCCGTGCTTTGTAGTCGGAGAAGCCTTCTTGAATAAACTTCTCATATTGTTCATGAGCAAATGTATGACGAAGTCCGTGGAAAGTAATTTTATTCTCGGTAAAATCTTTTCTGTGGTATGCAATAAAACATTGGAGCCTTTTCATTGCAAGATGTGTTTTGTCATAAGGTGCAACAAATAACTTTTGTCCGTTTGGAGTTGTCTTTAAGACTTCTGTAAGAGTTATCCTTATAGGCTTGTTGATAGGGACATATCTTGTAAGTCCACCTTTGCCTTTTACAAATAACCGCCCAGTGTCTAATGCTTTCCTTGCATCATTCGTGTCAATCCTGAAACACTCTTCAAGGCGTAACCCCGCATATCTTGCAAGGGATAAAATTGCAACATAGTCTTTATGTCCTGTCATCATAGCCTGAGATTGCATCAGGTTATACTCTTGCATAGTCCAGGTTCTGTCCACACCACCAAATGTCCTGCGTTTTAGGTTAAGGTCATCATTAGTGGGTAGATTTTCTCTTGTGTAAGGCATACTGTCGTGGAAGAATCTGATTGCCGCAAGTTCTGTTTTTACAGTAGACGCTGCAAGGTTTTTACTCTGCATAAATTTTAGGTATGCAAGTATATGTTTTTGTGATATGTTCGATATCTTTTGCAGGTTATATTCTTTTGCTAAAAAGACCATAAACCGCTTAAACGCCTTTGCATATCGCTCTCTTGTTTTGTAGCTTCCCACATTTATATGTCGGAATAGTTTGTTAAATTGCACATCTAAATTTTTGTATGTATGAGTCATAAAAAGTCCTTTCTTCCAGTCATCGGGCATAGATGTAGCGTCTGATTCGGAAATGCGTTACCTCTGTATTTCCTCGTTTGAAATACCTGCAAACCGCATAACACTGCGAATTTGACTTATACTTTATATATCTGTCTCCATTTGTATAAGTCTTATTTACCTTTGTTGACATATTGTCCGGTTAGTAATATTCCCGCTTGTTTTTGGTTGGATTTCTCCTGCGGTGGCATCACTTCCTGCTAAACTCAGGCGACCTTTTGTCCGATGCTGAAATATGCCGTAGCGGCGACATATGTAGTATATTATACACATCCGCTAATGTGTTCGGGGTACTGTCAAACCCCTACGGAATTTTGAAAAGTCTATACATACAAATCCGATAGTAAACTTTGTATTTTTATCTCTCAGCCTATAATTATCATCCTGTGTCCGTACAACAGTTATATGACAGTATAAAAGCTGCCCATAGGACTTTTTAATGTTATTTCCTTGTATGACTCATTAACCTTTTAAATTAAAGTAAGATAAAAAAAGAATGCAGACTATCCCTCTTTGGATAAAATACTACATTCTAAATTCCCTCTTATTTAATTATAACTTTTCACATATCTCTTTGGCAAACAGAAATATATGATGAACCTGGTAGAATAATTAACCTCCTTTTGCCATCTAACCTCTTAGTATTTTGTGCATTCAAAAAACAAATAAATACTGCACTTAAATCCTCTGATTTTTTCCATATTCTGTGCTTTGAAATCAAAAATGGGCAGACCTCTCCCGTTGGGGAACAGGCCATTTTTCAATAACCCATTTAACTGTAACCATTTTAACTGAACCATTTTTACAAGCCCATTGTAACACATAAATTTTTGCTTTGCAATAGGTGGAGCTGTTTTTGCACGAACTATTTTATTTTTCTATAGATATTTCTTTTAGAACGACATTTAGTGATATTAATATAAGCGCAGGTAGGTGATATATCACATAATCATTGCGGTGCAGCGTAATGTTTCCCGCCCAGAAAACAGATGTATTATATTCCGTCGCACAAGTAATCGTGATAGGTATGTTCATACATGGAAAAAAAGCATTAGATGGGGTGGGAAAAACTGTTTTAGACCAGCTGATTTTAAAAAGGTCAATACGACAAAATTCCCACCCCATCGACCACCATGAAAACAAGTAAAATCAACGGTTTTGAAGATGCTAAAAAACAAGAAATAATAAAAATTGGAAGTACTGGATGGGGTGGAGATTTTTGTTTAGTGTCATATAAAAAAGGACGGACCTATGTATATGAAAGGAATAGAATAAACTTGTAAAAAATACATGTTACTTGTATAAATAAGGGTGTTAAAAATATTTGATTCTCATATGAATATTACCAACGAATATGTGATTAACGAATCGAAGCGTTATAGAGTTCTGCGCAAATTAAATGAAAAACTTCGTAGAAAACGTGCAAAAGGGAAAGAATGGCTATAGACATAACAAACAAGTTTAATATATTTAAACTTGTAAAGAAAAATAGGGTATGCTATACTTAAAGTATTTAATATGATGATTATAAGACTTGATGCAAAGGGGGACTAAAATGAAAGTAAACAATTGGCGAAGATTCAGCAAAAGAAGTCAGATTATAAATGAAAATATGTATATGGTTATGCATACATACAAGAATGTATTTTTAGGAATCAGAAAGCTTGTGAAGATGGGCATTGAAATGGAGGAAGATAATAACCCAGAAGCTGTAAAAGATGTCCTTTGACTTTACAACGACGTTTTCAATTAAACCGAAGAATAAAGCTTTGTCAAATTCTGCAAGGGTAACTATAACGAATT
>JAZSHP010000139.1:0-2873 GCA_045533355.1 Candidatus Fimenecus sp. | reverse complement strand
AACTGCTCGTCATCATAATGTGCGTGTGAATCAAATATGTTATGATACATTATCTTATTCTCGCTCCGTTTGGCATACTTTCGTCAACAAAGACAACCTTTGCATCTTCTTCTGTAATATCAGCAGCAAGAATCATACCACAGCTTTCAACACCACAAAGAACTGCAGGTTTAAGGTTTGCAACAACGATAACCTTTTTACCGATAAGGTCTTCCGGCTTGTACCATTTTGCAATACCGCTTGCAACGATTCTGTCAGCACCTGTTCCGTCATCAAGAGTGAGTTTGAGAAGCTTCTTAGCCTTCTTAACTGGCTCACAATTCTTAACTTCAGCAACACGGAGTTCAACCTTCATAAAATCGTTAAACTCAATCTGTGCAAGTCCTTCAACTTTTGGTGCAGGAGCATTTGCCTTTTCTTCAGCCTCTTTTTTAGCCTGAAGTTCAGCGATTAACTTTTCACCGTCAATACGAGAGAAGAGTGGTGTAGCTGTGCCAACTTTAACGCCAGCTGTGAGTCCGCCCCATTCCTGAATACTATCATAAGTTGCAGGCTCAATATTCAACTGTTCTACAATCTTAACAGCAGTTTCAGGCATAATAGGTGAGATAAGTGCTGAAAGGACACGGATGCCTTCAAGAAGATTATAAAGAACTGTGCCAAGCTTTTCTTTCTGTGCTTCGTCTTTTGCAAGTGCCCAAGGCATTGTTTCGTCAATGTACTTGTTGCAACGACGAGCAAAGTTAATTACACATTCAACAGCATCACTCATCTTGTATTCTGAAATATATTTTTCAAAGCCTGCAAGTGCTTTCTTTGCACTTTCCTTAAGGTCTTCGTCAAATTCAGTAGCGCAAGTTGGAGCCTGTACAACACCGTCAAAATACTTATTCTGCATTGCGATAGTTCTGTTTACAAGGTTACCGAGTGTGTTTGCAAGGTCAGTATTGAAACGGTCAATCATTGCTTCATAAGTGATTGAACCGTCGTGAGCGTGTGGCATCTCTGAAAGAAGATAGTATCTTACTGCATCAACACCGAAAATCTCTGTAAGGTCATCAGCATAAATAACATTACCACGAGATTTGCTCATCTTGTCCTCACCAAAAAGAAGCCAAGGATGACCATAAACCTGCTTTGGAAGTGGCTCACCAAGTGCCATAAGCATAATTGGCCAGTAAATAGTATGGAATCTTACGATGTCCTTACCGATAATATGAACATCAGCAGGCCAATATTTCTTGTAGTTGTCACCACTGCCGTCAGGGTCATAACCTAATGCAGTAATATAGTTTGAAAGAGCATCAATCCATACATAGATAACATGCTTGTCATCAAATGAAACAGGAACACCCCATTTGAATGATGAACGTGAAACGCACAAGTCCTGAAGTCCAGGTTTAATGAAGTTATTAAGCATTTCTTTTTTACGTGCTTCAGGATAAATGAAGTTTTCGTTGCTTTCAATGAATTCTTCAAGCTGTTTCTGATATTTTGAAAGACGAAGGAAATATGTTTCTTCCTTTTCCTTGTGAACATCTCTGCCACAGTCAGGACATTTGCCGTCAACTAATTGGCTTTCAGTCCAGAAAGACTCGCAAGGAGTACAGTAAAGACCTTCGTATTCACTCTTATAAATATCGCCCTGGTCATAGAGCTTTTTGAAAATTTTCTGAACAGTTTTTTCGTGATAATCGTCAGTTGTACGAATAAAGTGGTCATAAGTTGTGTTGAGCAAATCGCAAATTCCCTTGATTTCCCCTGCAACCTTATCAACATATTCTTTAGGACTAACACCAGCGTCCTTTGCATATTCTTCGATTTTCTGACCGTGTTCGTCAGTTCCTGTCAGAAAGAAAACATCATAGCCCTGCATTCGCTTAAACCTCGCAATGGCATCGGTCAACACGATTTCATAGCTGTTGCCGATATGAGGTTTGCGTGAAGTGTACGCAATGGCTGTTGTGATGTAAAACTTTGGCTTTTCACACATAGAAAACGCCCCTTTCTGAAAATTTTTACGGCAGAATTATTTTCTGACGCATATATTATAATATTATACTATCCCTTGCCAATATTTTCAAGAAGATTATTACATTTTATTTGTAATGGGAAAATAATTTCAAATTATAATTTGTCGGGATGATTATTCATTAATATGGAGCATAAATGTAGGGGCGGATGCCCTCATCCGCCCGCAGTAAGTAAACCATACACTTTAGAACGGGACGATGTGGGCATCGTCCCCTACAAGATATGTTGTTCTATATTAACTCCCCGATAAACTCCAATTTGCCTGATTATTCTTTTAATGAAACGATAATGATAAACCACCATATTTTCACTGAAAAAACTTTTTTTGAAAAAAATTAAAAAAATTTCAAAAAAAGTGTTGACAAATCTTTTTATATGTGTTATCTTATACGAGCCGCTGAAACACAGCAGCAAAAAAATGTGGGAGCATAGCTCAGCTGGGAGAGCATCTGCCTTACAAGCAGAGGGTCACAGGTTCGAGCCCTGTTGTTCCCACCAAATGGCCCGGTAGTTCAGTTGGTTAGAACGCTAGCCTGTCACGCTAGAGGTCGACGGTTCGAGCCCGTTCCGGGTCGCCATTTTTTGCCTCTGTAGCTCAGTTGGTAGAGCAGAGGACTGAAAATCCTCGTGTCATTGGTTCGATTCCGATCGGAGGCACCAATTGTATGCGGATGTAGCTCATCTGGTAGAGCGCCACCTTGCCAAGGTGAAAGTCGCGAGTTCGAATCTCGTCTTCCGCTCCATCGTTACGACAGGAGCAGAAAAGTTCCTGTCGTAATTCATATGGCGCCATAGCCAAAGGGTAAGGCATGGGTCTCCAAAACCCTGATTCCCCAGTT
>JAZSHP010000001.1:0-7507 GCA_045533355.1 Candidatus Fimenecus sp. | reverse complement strand
ATAAAAAGATTCATATATAATGAGGTAGTGATATGTTACGGTGTTTCCGTTTTCACAGTAAGTTCTGTGCATTGCATTTGAGTTAATCACTACAATGTCGCCTTTGTTCATTGTAAGTTTATCTGCATTATAATTTATATATCCGCTTCCGGCTGTCACAAACATAAGCTCAATATCTTTGTGCCAATTGTGAAGTCTTGTTACATCTATTGTATGCTCTTGAAATTCGCACAGGTCCTCCCTGTTAGAGGATATTCTGACTTCATACATTGGGGGAGTATCCATTAATATCATCCTTTGCAAAAAAATGTTATTTATAAAAGTATTATATAGTTATTCCATAAAAAAATCAAGTGCTTTTACATTATAATAAATAGACTAATTACTGATTAAATTTGTTCGATGCTTATTGTCACATTGGTGAGCAATATTGTGTTATTGAATGGCAATATTAAACATTGCATATGAATGCTTGTGGGTGTAAAATGTTATATATATAAATATTGTAAAGGAAGATATGATGCATTATAACAATATTAAAACTGTAATTATTGACTATAAAATTTTAGGTAACTTTGAAAATGCAAAAGACTTTGTAGATGAACTTAAAAGCAATAATGCAAAAGTCATTTTGTGTTGCGATAATGAAATTTTAAATGATTATAACAATGTGTTTGATGATGTTATAAAAAAAGATAATTACAAAAACATCGAGGAAAAAGTTCACACTCCTTTATTTCATTGTGCTATATTTGAAAGCACAAAAGAAGGCATTGAAGCCGCGTTAAGCCAAGGTTTGAAAACTGTTGGCGTGGGTAATTCAGACCTTAAAACTATGGCTGTGCCATATGCCGAGAGTCTTGAAGATATAAATGTTAAGACTTTTTTAGAATCAGGGAAACTACAACCATACGAAGTTGATCCCTGGAAGATAATAGAGAATGATATTGATGCCTGTGATTACGGACATATAGCAAGTATGTTTGCTCTTGGAAATGGTTATCTAGGTTTGCGTGGTTCATATGATGAATATGATGAGAAAATCAGTGATGAATCCGGAATGTATATTAACGGTATTTTTGAAAGTGAACCGCTTAACCATTTATGGGAATTTAAAGGATATGCTCAGAATGAACAATATACTGTAAATCTTCCGGACTGGAGAATATTTGAGGTATATGTTGATGATGAAAAGGCGTGCTTTTCCAATAGCGGAATGTCAAATCACCGAAGAGAACTTCATATGCAAACCGGCAAAATTGTCAGAAATTTTGACTATACTTTTTCTGATGGTAAACAAATACATGTAAAAAGCATCAGAATTTTAAATATGGATAATGTACACAGCGCCCAAATTAAGTTTGAAGTAACTTCTGTAAATTTTGATGGAACTGTTGTTGTAAAATCCCGTGTAATAAAAAATAAATTGATTAACGGGAAAAATGTAACTTTTGTAACCGATGAAGAAATCCTTGATAATGGGGTTTTACTTCTTGTTCAAACCAAAAACACCGCTATGCAGGTTGCTTGTGCTGTTAGACATAAAATTACAAATGCCGCTGAAATAACTGTTTCAAATGATAAAGATGAGTGGTACTCAGAATACACTTATAAACTAAATCGTAATCAAACAGTTTCAATTGAGAAATTTGCTTCGTTTTATTCATCTGTAGATAGTGAGATAGATATTGTTTCAAAAGCAAAAAAAGAAAATGCAGATATCTTAAACTGTGGTTTTTCTGTTCTTGAAAAAAATCAAGAAGATTTTTGGCGAGAATATTGGATAAACGGAGATGTTGTTGTCGAAGGATGCGACAAAGATCAACAAGCAATAAGATTTAGTTTGTTCCATCTAAGACAGCAGCTTCCAACAGTAAACGATATGTCTATTGGTGCAACAGGACTTACAGGAGCAAACTACAGCGGAAAAGTTTTTTGGGATACAGAAATGTATCTGATGCCTTACTATAACTATACATATCCCGAAACCTGCAAAGGGTTGTTAATGTACAGACATAAAATTCTTGACAAAGCCCGTGAAAGAGCCAAACAGCTTGATGGTGTAGGTGCTCTTTATTCGTGGTGCAGTATAGATGGCGAGGAAACAAGTGTTGTTTTTGAAGCATCCACAGCAGAATATCACATAAACAGTGCCATTGCTTATGCTATTTGGAGATATTATGAATTAACCGGAGACAGAGAGTTTATCTACGATTATTGCGCTGAAATTTTGTTTGAGACAGCAAAGTTTTATGCGCACAGAGGACAATTTACTCCGGAACGGGATAATAAATTCTGCATAAATGTTGTATGCGGACCCGACGAATATGCTTGTGGAGTAAATAACAACTGTTATACTAATTTTATGGTGCAGTTTCATCTGAGGTTTGCTCTCAGTATTTACGAAGAAATGCTAAGAAATGATAGTAATAAACTAAAGGCACTTTTGAACAAAACAAAAATAGATAATTCCGAACTTGAACTGTGGAAAAAAGCAGCAGACCAAATGTACTATTACAAAGACGAAAATGGCGTATATGCCCAGGATGACACATTTTTTTATAACGACAGTGTAGATATGTCCATGATACCAAAGAACTATGATATCCGCTCAATGTTGCATCCTCTTAATTTATGGAGAATCAAAGTTTTAAAACAGGCTGATGTAGTACTTTTGAATTTTGTCCAGGGCGATAAGTTTACTGTTGAAGAAAAGAAAGCAAATTATGATTATTACGAACCTATAACCAATCACGGTTCATCACTTTCAGCAGCAATACATTCTATTATGGCGAATGAAATAGGGTATTATGATGATGCTTATAACTATTTCAGAAGTTCCGCTTATATGGATATTAGTGATTTCAAGAAAAACACAGGTGGAGGTCTTCATGTTGCTTGTCTTGGAGGCGTATGGATGTCTGTTGTACATGGTTTCTTTGGTATGCGCTTGTACCCAACTACAGGTCTGCAGTTTGAAACTCATTTGCCCCAAAAGTGGAAAAAATGCAGTTTCAGGATAAACTACAAAGGTTCACTAATTGAGATTTACGCAACAAAAGAGAAAACTGAATTTACACTCATTAGCGGCAACGGATTAGAATTTATGGCAAATGGACAATTAATCAGTCTTGACAATGAAAAATCGGTTGAAGTCCAGAATGAGGTGAAACAAGGATGAATATCAAAGCAGTAATTTTTGATTTAGACGGAGTTATAGTTTCTACAGATGAATGTCATTATCTTGCATGGAAAAAAATGGCGGATGAAGAAGGAATATATTTTGATGAACAAATCAATAACAGACTTCGTGGTGTAAGCAGAATGGAAAGTTTGGAGATTGTTCTTGAAAAATCAAAAAAAATATATACTGATGAAGAAAAAGTCCATCTTGCAGAGCATAAGAACTCCTATTATGTTGAGTACATCAGTAAGTTAACTCCTGATGCAATTCTTGATGGGGTAATGAGTAATCTTGAAAGTTTAAAGGAAAATGGCATAAAAATTGCCATCGGCTCTTCAAGCAAAAATACTCCGCTTATTTTAAAACAAATAGGGCTCGGTAATTATTTTGATGCAGTTTCAGACGGAAATAATATTACAAATTCAAAGCCTGACCCTGAGGTTTTTGTGAAAGCTGCTCAGATGCTTGATATTGATTGTGAAAACTGTATGATTGTTGAAGATGCTGACGCAGGGATAATAGCAGGCAAAGCTTGCGGAATGAAAACCCTGAGCGTAAATGGGGCACAAGGTGATGATTACTCTTTTGAAAATATAAAAAAAGATAGTAGATATGATTTGCTCAAATGTATCTGATGATAAGGAGGTACAAAGAATGAAAAAGATACTGTATTTGTTTATAGCATTAACACTTGTTCTTGGTTCGGTTTGTCCGGTGGCAAATGCCTATGAAAAAGTGAACTACACAGATATTCCGGCATGTGACTTGGCAACGGAATATCTTAAAATGATGCAAATTGCAGATGAAGGTGACTCTACAGGGGATAACATTTCCCGTGGTGATGCAGTTGTTGCAATTATAAAGGCTATGGGACTTTATGATACCGCAATTTCTGTTTCACACGAATATTACACCAATGAGCAAAAGACAGCACTTTTCGCTCACCGTGTAGGTATTCTTGCATCTTCTGATCCATCAGGTTGGAATCTGGAGGGTAGTGTTACTCTGGCGCAGGTTGCCAAAATGTTTGTGGTAGCTCTTGGCTACAATGCTCACATAAATCCCGATACAGCATATCCCACAGGATACCTTACCAAAGCCTCAAGTCTTAAACTGCTTGAAGGTGTTACCGTATCCGGCAGCGAAGACGCTATTTCAGGAAGAGTCTTTGCGACTATGCTTTATAATGCAATGAACACAAGCGTTATGGAAGTTTCCGGCATATATGGTGATGGCGTAACCTATGTTATTGATGAAAATACCACTTTAGAAACCCTGTACCTTAAAAACAAAGGATGGAAAACAGGTGAGGGCATCGTAACACAGGATAGCCTTGGTTCAATGTACCCAAATACATCAGTAGAAAAAGAGATTATTACCATAGATGGTGTAACCTATAAAAACAGCAACCCCAAATACAATGGATATGTTGGTTACAAGGTGAAATATGTTGCTACAGACAAATCGGAGAGCAAATCAGAACTTGTAGGTATGATGATAACTCCCGATAATACGGCGGTATACCTTGACTCCGAAAACGAAGCTTACTATAAAGACGGATTTATATATTATTACATTCCCGGCGAAATAAAAGAACAAAAGATTTCTCTCTCCCAAGCCGTAATATTTACCGTAAACGGAACTCTTTCGCAGAGTTTTACAATATCAAACATTGATTTTTCAAACGGAACCTATGAATTTATAGATAATGATGCGGATAACAAATTTGATATTGTTAAATGCGATTTTTCACAAAGCTTTGTTGTTAACTTTGTAAAAGATGATATTATTTATCTTAAAAACGGAGTTATTAATTCCAAAAATATAATTGATCTTAGCGATAATGAAGATGTTTCATATTCTGTTCGTGATACCAAGGGTAACGTTCTTACATTATCAGATATTTCTTCTGATGACGGTATCACAGTAATCGCTTCCGAAGATTTTTCTTATGTAGAAATCATTAAACTTGACCCTCCCTGTGACATAACAGTTTCCGAGGTGTCCGATGACAAAATTATGGCAAACGGTACATGGTACACAGTGGGTGATATTGACTTTGACCTTCGCCCCGGAGAAACTTATACCGTAAGAATAAACGAAAAAGCCGAAATTTATTATGCTGCTCAGGAATACAATGATTGCGTGTATGTAATGGATACAGCCAAAAATGTTTCTTCAATGAACGACACCGTAATGATTAAAATTTACGACATAAAAAGCGGAATTAATGTGTTATCTGCTGCAAATAAAGTAAATATTAACGGGATTTCATATACCGATAACGCTTCTATTTACTCTGCACTTCCAAAAGGTACCCTTATAAGACTTGATACAAATTCAAACGGTGAATTTACAAAAATAAATGAACTTACCGAGTATGGCGAAACTGCAACCAGAATGTACTGCAAGTATGCAAGCGCATTTAACGATACTGTTAAAGCTGAAAGTACACCCTTTAGATTTGATGAAAACACCTTGTTCTTTACAGTTCCCGAAAATGGTGAGGAACTTGATTACGGTGTAGATGTTGAATTTAAAGATAATTATGAATATATTACACAAGCCTACGATTATGACGAAGAAACAGGTACCGTTAAAGCTGCTGTTGTTACTGTACAAACCGATATGAAAACAAATCTTACATATAAAGCTGATGTAGCGATAATTTCAAAGGTGACACAGATTGCTCTGGAAGACGGAGAAGCAACCTACAGAATAACAGGTTTTGATGATGGAAAAGAATTCTGCTATAACGCAGGACAGTACGACGACGTTTTCAGGGTATGCTCAACTCTTGGAGCAGGAGATGTTGTAAGGTACATTGTAAACTATTCTGACGAAGTTGTAGCTATAGAAAGAATTACAGAACTTTCAAAAGCAAGTGCAGGATTTAACAATGGCAAAAATACAGCCGATGAGCAGATTTTCGGTCAGGCTCTGTCACTTAGCAAAAATGTAATAACCAACAATTCCAAGTATCTCTATCACAGACTTGGCATGAGCACCAACTTAAGCTTTAGTAATATTTCTTCAATGGAATTTTTTGCTCATGTAGAAAATACCGTAGACCCCAACAGTCAGTTTGCAGATTATTATGTTTTTGATAAAAGAACAAAAGAAGTATCTTTGGCATCTGTTGATGATATCATTACCTACGAGATGGCAGGCGAGGGTGCATCATGGATTTTTGTTCAGAAATCATATACCGATGTCAAATGCATTGTAATTGTTAAGTAGGGAGGAAGCAGCTATGTATAAAAAAATACTTTCTCTTCTGCTGGCGGTTCTGCTTTTGCAGTCGCAATTGTTTGTGACCTTAGCCGCACCAAAATATGAAGATGTGGTTATATATCCTCATTCTGATACATTTATAAGAGCAAATTCCGACACATCCAATTTTTCTACATCTTCAACTTTAGTTTTAGATAATTCACCTGCCAACGAAAGAATAGCTTTTATAAAATTTGATGTATCGGAGTATGATAACGAAATTGAATCTGCCGAATCTGTTACTTTAAACTTTTTAACAGGTGGCGATGCATCAAGTGGATTTGGTTTTTATTTAATTCCCCTTTATGGTGATTTTAAAAATATTGATCTTTCCACAATAACCTATAAATATGCAAAAGATATCACATCCGATGGTCAGTCTATAATAGACTACTGTCCAACAGGTGGATATTATGATGCAAAAAAATACAACTGGTACAGTATTGATGTTACAGATTATGTAACTTCTCAGTCTGATAAAGTGGCACTTTTTATGCTGAGGTCCGCCAATGGTGCGTTTAGTATTTACTCAAGTGAAAAATCAGACTGCAAGCCATATCTTACCGTTAAAAGCGGATATACTGACAGTCGCAACAAGGCATCTGAAATTGTGGAAAACATACTTGGCAAATACAATGGAATGCTTGTGTGTGATGACCTAAGCTTTCAAACATCATCCGATGGTTATGATATAAACTATACCTCCGGAGACTCAGCTTATATTTCAGATAACGGTGTGGTAAATTCCAGACCCTATGCCAACGAGTCTGATTTGATGATTGAATTTACTGTTACTGTTTCCGATCCAAATTATCCGAATTTTACAGAAACAGGAAACTTTAGTTTGTGTCTTGTAAAGAACGGAACTTATTTGTCAGATATGCCACAGAAAAATGGTAATAGTTTAAGTGTGAATTTTGAAAATGATATTTTGCTCACATCAGATAGAGCCCTTGTAGAAGTTTCCACAGATTATTTTGACGGCAATTCAGAGGTTAAAGTTTATGTGGGATCTGATAGGGTTACTGCTTTAGTTCCTGATATGCACAG
>JAZSHP010000055.1:0-7616 GCA_045533355.1 Candidatus Fimenecus sp. | reverse complement strand
CATGGCTACGATCCGACTTGTGTTGTTTCGCTTATGATTTCATTACATTTTGAAACGGCATCCTCGGGATTTTTGAAAATACCTGCCGCAATTCCTGCCAGCATAGCACTTCCAAGTGATGAATCGGCATATTTCATTTCAGTAAGTTTCATATTGAGTGCATCTGAAACCATCTGTCGCCATAATGGGCTTTTTCCGCCGCCGCCAATAATTATGGCATTGTCACCGTGCTCAATATTCATACTGTCGAGTGTCTCTTTGCAGTCAAGCATACTCATTGTAACGCCTTCAAGCACTGCCCTTGTAAAGTGCGCTTTTGTATGGAAAGAACGAACACCCACGAAATCAGCACAGAGTTTCGGATTTGCATATGGTGTGAGCTCACCGTTAAGATACGGATGAAAAACAAGCCCCTGACTACCTATCGGAATATTTTCCGCGCCCTCGTCAAGTTCTTTATAGTCTCCGCCAAAGGTATCTCTGTACCAACGGTATGATGCAGCACAGGATTTGGTAGCTGTACCGGGATAAAATAAGCCATCTAAAACATGCGAATAATTGATAAGATTAACATCCGGATATGGTTTGTCGGTTATTACACATATCCTTCCGGCTGTCGCAAGTTTTAGCGTCATATCTCCTTTTTTTACTGCACCTGATGCAAAAATCTCCATAACGGTGTCAGTTGTTCCGCAAATGACAGGTGTCCCTACACAAAGTCCTGTAAGAATTGCCGCATCTGAAGTAATTCTTCCCGCTATGTCTGTAGGTTTAACTATTTTCGGCATCATAGAAGGCTTAATGTCCAATATTGAGCAAAGTTCTTCACTCCACTGCATAGTATTTATATCAAACATCATGCTTCCTTCAGCTTCGATATAGTCCGTTATATAATCACCTGTCAAAGTGTGACGTACATAATCCTTTGCAAAAAGGATTTTCTTAACCTTTGCGCAGATTTGAGGCTCGATATTCTTTATCCACATAAGCTCAGGAAGAGTCCAAATAGTATCAGGTTTATGAAGAACCATTGTTTCTATAGATTCCGAATAATTATCCCTTAAATACTGAACTTCTTTTATGCTTCTCGTGTCTGTCCAATAGATTGAGTTTCGCAGAACATTAAAATCATCGTCCATAATAACCGCAGTATGTGTTGCCGCATCAAGCGATACACAAATGATATCACTTGGAGAAACATTGCTTTCATCAAGTATTGCTTTGATGTTTCTGCAGGTAGCCTCCACCCAATCTTGAGGTTTTTGCTCAACATATCCGGGGAAAGGATAATATGTTGAATATTCAGTTGTTGATGTAGCGCAGATTTCACCGTTTTCACACAAAAGCGTTGCTTTAGATGAACCTCCGCCAAAGTCTATTCCAAGCAAATATCTCATATTTTCACTTCCGATACTTGATTTCATAGTTTATTCCGTGAAGACCGGGATAAACACCTTTTTCAATTAAGGAGCTATTTTCATCGTGACAAATAAGCCATTTATTTCTTTTGAACAAAAGCTTATCCTCGCTCGGCTTATCAAGAAGTGTATTTGTGTTTTTGGGAAGAACTACGACACACGAAAAACCGTTATCAGAAACCTGACAAGGACAAAAGTGTAGTGTCGTTCCATAGATTTCTACAACATCCCCTTTATTAAGATAGAACGCTTTTGCTTTTTCGGATGAAAATTCATTTCCCTTCATCTCATATGTATGTCCCAGAATGAGCAGTAGCGGAGTTACAGCTACATTAATTTCACTGCTATGATGAAATTCAAATCCATTCATCATAGAATTATATCCGTGGCAAATCCCAATCTGTGCATCACATCCGCCAATAGCCATTTCGCAAAGCTTTTCACTGCAACCTAAGGTTTCAAGGTTCTTTACTGACACTTCATATGCGCTTCCGCTTTCAGGAAAAACAAGTTTTTCGCATTCGGAAATAATCTCTTGACTATCTAATTCAAGAACTTTTCCATATGTATCAAACTCTCTATCTCTTACGCTATAAATAGTCAAATCCGGATTAAGCTTTTTTAAAAGTTCTAACATAAAAATTCTCCTTTGTTCTCAAAATGTAATTTTATGTTTTTTTGAGCAAGCATCATTAGCAGGAAGTTTTATAATACCTCGTTTAGTTGTAATATCATAATTGCTGTCAATGAAGTCCTGCATTCCGCTCCATGGCTCCATACATATATATTTTGCTCCCGGTTTTGTCCAAAGCAGAAAAGCATCATTGCCATTAAACTCAAGGGTTACAACTTCGCTGGTTATACGGTTTTTAAGCTGAACCTTTCTCGACTTAAGATTTAAGAAAACCAGGGCATCAACTGAAAAATACTCGTATTTGAGAGGAAGCTCAGTCGTGTTTTTACCAACATTTACAGTTTCATATTCGAGCAAATTGCCATTTAATATATTACTATCGAGATTTTCTGTTTCCTCAAATATTACGCTATATTTCTCAATTCCTTCAGGACACGAATATGCTTCATGCGCCCCAACAGAGAAATACATTTCTTTACCAGAAAGATTCTTTATACTATATTCAACATTCAAAGAATTTTCTTCCAGAGTATAAATAACTCTGAACTCATAGATGAAAGGAAATTGTTTTATAGTTTCTTCATTCGAGCAATGCAGAAATACAGCTTTATCTTTTTCTGCAGACTCGATTTCAAACTCAGCAAATCTTATGTATCCGTGTTTTTGAAGATTATATCCTTTTCCTTCAAAAACATATTTATCATCCTTAAGTCCGCCACAAATGGGAAACATTATGGGAGCTTGCCCAGTCCAAAAAGCAGGATCTCCTTGCCACAATTTTTCATTTCCGCAACTTTTTATGCTTTTCAGTTCAGCGCCTTTAGAGGATATTTTTACTTCTAAAAGATTGTTATATATAGTTATTATTTGTTCAGCCATACGTGTTCCTCATCTGTTGTCATATAGAAGCCTCTTACGGGGCCTGCCATTATCCATAACATATAGTTCTTGTAACCGGGAGCTGAGTGGAAGGGGTGATATCCTCTGGGGATTTCTACAAAGTCACCTGACTTAACTGTATAGATTTCATCAACATCGCCTTCCATTGTATATACCTTCTGAATACCAAATCCCTGAGGCTTATCAAATTCATAGTAGTAGATTTCTTCAGTTGCTGCTTCTGTGGGCATATTCATATCGTCGTGCTTATGAGGAGGATAGCTTGACCACTGTCCGCCCTCTATCCAGCATTCTCCTATATAAATCTGGTCTGCCTCTACTCTCTCATCAAGAACAAACATAGCGTGTCTCTGCCAGCCGGGCTTACCCAAATCTTTAGCAATAACGTCTTCGGGCTTTATGAGTACGGGCTTATGGTCCTTTGTTGAGGGGCATTTGCTTACTGCGATTGAAACCTCACCAACACCTGTTATTGTGAACTCTGTGTTTCTGGGAACATATACACAAGTCGCATTACCATCGAAAACAGTTTCTCTCTCGCCGATATTTTCGTAGCTGAAGTTTTCGCCCGTAACAGTACACTTACCTCCAAGAATAAGAAGTCCAAATTCCTTATCGCTTTCCGAGTATGTCTTAGTCTGTCCGTCTGCAAGCTTTACCATATCTATTTCAACATTCTGACAATAACTGTCTTCTCTTGTAAAAATTTCAGATTTACCGAATTTTTTAGTCCAGTTTCTTTTAAACATTTACTCCACGCTCCTTTAAAAATTCAATGGTTTCATCATATGTCGGCACAGCTTTTCTTGCACCGACTTTTGTGCATTTCAGTGCTGATACGGCGCTTGAAAAAATTGCACTCTTTTTATAATCATAACCCTGTACCAATGAGAATGCATACGCTCCGTGGAAAACGTCACCGCTTCCGTTGGAATCTACTGCATTCACTAAAAATGCGGGATATTTTTTAATTTCTCTTCCGTCAAAGATTATACCGCCTTCTTTTCCCTGAGTTATAACAACAACTTCGGGAGAATATATTTCAAAAAGCTTTTTTGCGGCATCTTCTACATTGTCACATTTTGTGTGTCCGAGAGAAAATTCCTCCGACGGAATCAGAATATCCGTAAGTTTCAAAAGTTCCTCTATTCCCTCATAGAGTCCACCTGCATCATAGAGTACCTTTGTACCATTTTCCCTTGCTACCTTTGCTCCTTCAATTGCCGCAGAAAGATCATTACCGTCTACCATAAGGATTTCTGCATCAGCAATAGCTTTTTTCTGACAAGCTGAAAGAACGGTAGGAGGAATATTTCCTCTGTCAAAAATACAGGTTCTCGAAGCCGTTTCCTCTGAAAGAAGAATAGTTGAGGCAAAGGAAACATATCCTTTTTTGATTTCGGTAAGTTCTGTAGAAACACCGTACTTTTCAAAATCTCCTTTAAGGAAAACTCCTGCACCGTCGTCGGTAAGATTACCTATATAACTGCACTTTGCACCCAGCTTTGCTGCTGCAACAAGCCCTGTAGCACAAGGACCCCCGCCACTTTGTACTGTGGCGGAGGCTTTCATTTTAGTATCTTCTTTCGGGAAATTCGGAACAGTTAAAAGTGTATCACAGACATTTGCACCAATTCCTACAATATTCATCATAAATCATGCCTTTCCGTCTGCTTCGAGAAGCTTGATTTTGTCAATAGCAAGCTTCTTAACAGTTTCAATAGGATGCTTCATAAATACATCTATACCAAGGCTTCTATTCGGGTCGTCAAGAATTTCTTTTGTACCCTCGGCAAAAGCACAGCATACATCTGTACCTATGTTCATCTTACGGACACCTGCTCTGACAGCGGCTTTAACTTCTTCGTCAGGAATACCGCTGCCACCGTGAAGAACAAGCGGAATTCCGCCTGTCGCCTCTCTTATAGCCTTAACTCTTTCGATGTCAAGCTTCGGGGGTTTCTTGTAGTGACCGTGTGCATTACCGATAAGGACTGCAAGGCAGGTTACACCTGTGTTCTTAACAAATTCTGCAGCTTCAGCGGGGTCTGTGAAGTCATCCATAGCGTCATCATTTACGCTGCCAACATGACCGAGTTCACCCTCTACCGTAACATCTATTGAATCACAGATTTCTACGATATGCTTTGTATTTGCAACATTATCGTCAAAGGAATGAACACTGCCGTCATACATTATACCTGTTGCACCCCAACGAAGTGCCTTCTGAACTTCCTGTTCAGTAGCACCGTGGTCAAGATGGAAACATACGGGAACAGTTGCTTTTCTTGCTGCTGCAACGATTGCAGGGCAAAGATAATATCCGACCTCTTCATTAAGAAGTCTGGGATAAACCTGCATAATAATAGGAGCTCTGAGTTCCTCTGCAGCCTTTACAACACCCATTACTGTTTCTGTATTGTATACATTAAATGCGGGAATGGCAAAATTGCCTTTTTCAGCAATATCAATGATTTCTTTTAAACTTACAAGCATTTAAGTACAGCCTCCTCAATTGTAATAAGCTCAATATCTTCGGGTTTTGTGCTGTTGAGCATCAAATATTCAGCAGGAGAAGATGTAACAAGAATTTCTGCATTTGCAGTCTTCGCATTTCCCCATCTGTGTTCTGCAACCAGTTTGATAACATTGGGCATATACTCATTCATAATGAGGTTACCTGCAAGCATTGTGTACTGACGGTTGAGAAGCATTTCATTAACTTCACCGCAAGCAGAAAGAATTTCACGAATAGGCTCTGTTTCTTCAAGGTCTCTTGCAAGAAGAGGACTGTCCTGAGGAGTGAATTTAAGATTCTGCTTTTTCACATTAAGTTTACCGTCTTTGATAAGACCTGCAACAAAGGAAGTGAAAGTAACAACCTCTGCCTTAAGGTCTATTCCCCATTCCTTGTATTCTCTCTTCATAACTTTTGCATCAGCGGGATCGTAGCAGATAACCTTCTTGTAGTTATTGAGAACCTTTGCACAGTTTTCCATAACTGCCTTTGTTTCTGCTGCTGCACCGATAAGGAAGTCCATTGAATAACCGCTTGTGGGTTCATCCTTTAAAAGTGAAAATTCAACACCTGCTTTTTTAAGAAGTTCAACTGCTGTTTTTGCACACCCTTTTGCTCTTACATCTTCGCCAAGGAAGAAGAGAGTATCGCCACCGGTGATTTCGGGAATGTTTTCATTCTTATCTGCACCGTAAATGTTACCTTTTGCATTCAGGTTCTGAAGCATAGTCGTAACATATTCGGGAAGCTTTCCGTCAAGAGCTGCACCAAGACGTGCTTCTCTTGTAAACATAACGGGGTCCCAGCCTGTAACACAGTCAGTCATACAACCGCCACAAAGAGAACATTCATAAACATTGTTAATGATGTCTTCTGAATATTCAATTGCATCACGCATTACAAGAGAAAGGCCAAAAGCTCTTGCTCTTGCTGTATTTCTTTCCTGACCTGTTGCATTTCCGATAGGGCACACATGGTGGCACATCCAACAGAAACGGCAGTTATCTATATGTTCTTTTGATTTCTGTGTAAATTGCATATCTCTTACCTCCCCTTATAAACCAAGCTTGAACGGATTCATAATACCATTGGGGTCAAGCTGTTTCTTTATACCTTCAAATACCTGCATTGCGGGTCCGTACTGCTCTTTCATAAGTCTTCCGAGCTTAATACCTACACCGTGGTGGTCGTTTACAACACCGCCGTTAGCGAGGGCTGTTCTAACACCGCAGTTCCAGATTTCCTGATGAAGTCTGAATGCTTCATGCGGATCCTTCGGAACATATTCACCATCTACAATAAATCTATCGTAAATCATACAACCCCATTCATACCAGTGAGAGAAGTGTGCGATGAATTTTGCATAAGGGAAATTAGTTTCAATAGCTTCTTTCATTGCCCAGTAAATTTTTTCAATTTTTCCATATGGAGCAATAGTATCCATTGTTCCATAACATTGAGGAAGATCCATCATATGACCGGGATAGAAGAAAGTAATCTTTTCTTTCCACCACTTTTCGCCGTATTCGCTACCAAGATCTTCTGCACCATACTTGCTGAAAGTATCAAGAAGTATTTTCATTTCGAGGTCTGCAATTTCCTGAACGCCCTCAACAGCAATATTCATAAATGCACCCGGCTTCTCGACACCAACAATTTTCTTGATTAATGATGCAGTTTCTGCTTCGTCATAAAGACGCATTACAGAGGGCTTAAATTTTTGAAGAAGCTCTTTTCCTGCTTTAAACGCATCGTCCATATTGTGGAAAAGGAATCCACGGAACTGACGTGATTCTGGTTGGTCATAAATTCTCATCTGAGCTTTTGTCATAACACCGAGTGTGCCCTCTGAACCGATAAAAATCTGGTTAAGGTCAGGACCTGCAGCGTGCTTGGGTGCAGGAGAAGTTTCGATAATATCACCATTCGGAAGAACTACTTCCATCTGCAGAACCATATCGTCAATCTTACCGTATTTTGTAGAACATACACCGATACCGCGATGTGCAAGGAAACCACCTACTGTTGAGCAGGTAAGTGAAGATGGGTAATGCATTGTTGCATATCCCTTTTCGTTTGCAGCGTACTCAATGTGCTTGTAGATTGCACCTGTGCCGCATTCTATGTACATACCCTGTTCGTTAAC
>JAZSHP010000031.1:0-3107 GCA_045533355.1 Candidatus Fimenecus sp. | reverse complement strand
CATCACGCTTTCAGTTTTGTTAATGAAATTATATATCATTATCATGGTCAATTCAAGTGTTGCAAAAATAATCACACGGAATTATAATGAGATTGACAAATAAGAATTCATAGGTGAGATAATGATTGTTTTGATTACCGGAGCATCGCATACAGGCAAAACAGCACTTGCCCAACAACTGCTTGAAAAATATAAATATCCATACTTGTCCATTGACCACTTGAAGATGGGGTTAATCCGCAGCGGAAACACAAAACTCACACCGATAAGTGATGATAGCGATTTGACTTCATACCTGTGGCCGATTGTACGCGAAATAATAAAAACCGCTATTGAAAATAAGCAGGACTTAATTGTTGAAGGTTGCTATATCCCGTTCGATTGGCAAAAGGACTTTGACTCCGAACACCTTGAAAACATCAAGTATTACTGCCTTGTGATGAGTGAAGATTATATCAGAAACAACTTTGCTGTTATTAGGAAATATGCAAATGTCATTGAAAACCGTTTGGATGATGATTATTGCACTTTGGAAAGTGTATTGGAAGACAACGCAGAATTCTTAAAACTGGCAAAGATTCATAATGTGAATTATATTCTTATCGATGATAAATATGAAATCAACATTAATTTATAACACAAAGCGAAAGAAAAAATAACAGGAGGAAAAACGATGAACAACATAAAACAAAAACCTTTATGGCAAAAAATTCTGATTATTCTTATCGGCGGATTTCTGCTTGGATTTTTATGGCGTCTTCGCGGTTCACGGGGCTGGGGTTCGGAGGCAGGCGTGTTTAATGTTGGTTTTGTTTACCTGCTCTTTATCACAACCGTTATGGGTGAACGAAAAAAACTTGATTTAGGCTGGCTTTCCTTAACCGCTATGTCCTTTATTCTGACAGTTCCGAGTTGGGGAACAATATTAACCCAGATAACGGGCGTTATCCGTGAAAGTGAAGTTGAGGGTGCAGAGCATATTTTCAGATACATATCACCCGTGTCAGGTGCATTTATGATGTGTTGCGTCGGCTTTGGTGTTGCGGGGTTGTTCGGTGTGCTGCTCGGCAGAGGTTTCAGTTCTCACCAATGGAAAATAAAAGATTTTATAGTTGTTATCGGTGCATTTCTGGTTTTTGATATTTTTTCAAAAGCCAGCATTTCACATTGGATTGTGCAGCTCATTCAGCCCGAAGCTGTTGACCTTTTTGAAGAAGGACTTAAAACAGCAGGCACAGAAGGTTCTGCATACAAGGTATTTATGCAGCACTTTGCGGATATTTCCTGGAGCAAAAAGATTATAGGCGGCAGAAATTATTTCTCTGAAATTCAGGCTGTTTCTTCCGCAATCAGAGCTTTGGGTGCAATACTTGCCGCAAGTTTTATCGTTAAGGATAAAGTTGCCGCAAAAGTGGGTGCTCTTGTTTGCGGAGCCTTCGGTTTATCAATAACGATATCCGATTTGTTCTTCTGGTTTACAAAAGGCGGTTACCGTCAGCTCGGAATACAATATGAGGGAGATTTTATATATGAGTGGTCCTGCTGGGAATATTTCACGGGATTTATTGCAGGCGTTATAATCACCGCCGTTCTGTTGTCTTTGAAACAAAGTGAAGATGTTACCGAAATTGCATTTTCAAAAATTCCAGAAAAACCGAAGAAAGTTCTTATATTTATCGCAGGCTTTATCGGCACAATCGGTGTAAACCTTGTCCGCCCCATCGCAAGGCGTTTCGACAGTTCGGATACAGTTCAGATTATTGCAACATCTGCAGCGGTTATTTTAACCGCAATTCTCATTGTGTTGCTTGTTAAAAAAGGCGGCATCAACGCAGAGAAGATGGGTATGGAATGGCTTGCAAGGATTTTGCTGCCGGTATTTATAATGTTTATGTTGTTATCGTATTTCTTTGTTGCTTCTGCGGAACACAGGGCAATAGTTGAAATCAACACCTTACACAATATTCTCGTTGTTGTTTCGGCTTTATCGGTGCTCGTGTATTCTTTTATGTTATTTAAGAAGCGAAGTGACAATAATGTTTGAACATCACTGCACCGGAACAGATTACGGAATCGCTTCGTTCGTCAATAAGAATTTACGGAGATGTTTTTATGAGAAAAGAAATTGATATAAATACTTGGGACAGAAAAGAGCATTTTGAGTTTTATTCAAACATTGCAACACCGCATTACTGCGTCGCATTCAATATTGATATAACAAAGCTTCTCGAGTTTACAAGAGAGAACAAAATATCTTTCTATTATTCACTGTTATATCTTTGTACACAGTCGATTAATGAAATTGACGAGTTTTTACTTGAAACTGAGGATAACAAGGTTTATAAGATTGACCGCCGTGTGCCTTGTTTCACAGATTTAAAAAAGGGTGCAACAAGCTTTCATATGGTGTCGCTTCCTTGTGACGGAGATATTATTGAATTTGCAACAAATGCCCGAATGGAAAGTGAAAACAATCCTCTGTCTGTATATTCTCTCGGCGGATTAAGAGAATCGCAGATTGTCTTTTCGTGCATCCCTTGGGCGGATATTACAATGTGTTCAAACGAGCGTGATTACACCGACCCGAAACTCAAAGACGATACCGCACCGATTCTTGTATGGGGTAAATACACGGAACAAAACGGCAAGTATATTATCAATATGACACTTGACGTTAACCACCGTTTTATTGACGGATATTTCGTTGGTCAGTTCGTTCAGAAGCTTGAAGAGAAAATCTCAGAACTTGATTGAGTTCGAAAAATAAGAATTTGACGAGGTAATATTATGATTACATATTCGATAATTATGTTTTTGACAGCGACACTTTTTCTTGTGATAGGTGTTGCAATATATCGGGGAAAAACCAATTTGATTCATGATTATCATCAAACAAACGTTACCGATAAATCCGCATATGGAAAATCTTTTGGAAAAGCAATGTTTGTTATCTCAACGGCACTTTTGCTCAGCGGAATAGTAAGTCTGCTGGGAGATTCGGAAAAGATTACATTGGTTGCGGTTGCAGTATTAATTGTTGGATTAATAATCGGATTTATCTGCATTTTTTGCGTGCAGAAAAAATATAATAACGGTGTTTTCTGATT
>JAZSHP010000170.1:0-17399 GCA_045533355.1 Candidatus Fimenecus sp. | reverse complement strand
CAGTGATGGTGTCAGTAGTTGTTTCGGTATTGTCGTCTTTACCTGCAATTGTAAAACCTACAATCGCAATTAAAATACCGAGTACAATAAATCCGATAATTAAAACCATAATTATCTTGTTATTGTTATTTGGAGTCTTGCCGGCGGAAGTATCATATTTTGCACCGCAAGTTGGGCAAAAATCAGTGTTTGGGTTAATTGGTTTACCACAATTGTTGCAATACATTTTCTTTTCTCCCTTTTATAGAATATATTTTGAATAAGTTAATAACTTAGTTACTTCCTTTCAATTAAACATACACATTCCACATGGTCGGTGTGCGGAAACATATCAACAGGTTGGATTTTCTTCACTTTGTATCCGTTTTTACTTAAATACATCAAATCTCTTGCTAATGTTTCCGGATTACAGCTTACATAAACAACTTTTTCGGGGTTCAATTTTACAAGAGAAGATAGAAAAGGAATATCACTACCGGCGCGGGCAGGGTCCATGATTACCGCGTCAATCTGTTCGTTGCTATTTGCCAAATCAACCATAAACTTTCCTGCATCGGCAGCGTAGAATTTAATATTTTCAATGCTGTTGAGCTTTGCATTTTCTTTGGCGTCTTTTACAGCATCCTTGTTGATTTCAACACCTAAAACGCTTTTTACATTTTTACTTGCAATAAGACCGATTGTTCCCGTACCGCAATAGGCATCGATGATTCTCTCGTCACCATTGAAATCTGCATATTCAAGAGCCTTGTTATAAAGAATTTCAGTTTGTACGGGATTAATCTGATAAAATGCTTTTGGTGAAATACGGAATTTAAGTCCACAAAGCTCCTCTGTGATTTTTCCGTCACCGTAAAGCACTTCACTTTTATCTCCAAGCACCATACTCGTGAATTTATTGTTTACATTCTGCACGATTGTTGTGATTTCAGGATGTCTGCCAACAAGCGCATTGATAAATGAACGCTTTGATGGGAATTGTGGTGTAGCTGTCACAAGCACAACCATTACCTCACCACTTTTGAGAGCAGTTTTTACCAGAACATGTCTTAAAAAGCCTTGACGAGAAACCTCGTCATAAGGCTTCATTTTGAAGCTTTTTAACAGCTTTTTGATTGTGTTGGCAATTTCGTCAGCCTTTGGGTCGGTGAGCATACAGCGTTCAATATCAACAATTTTATGTGTTGATGACTGATAAACGCCTGCAACAGTTTCACCTTTTCTGCCACGACCAAAAGCATACTGTGCCTTATTACGGTAATTATATGGATTTTCCATTCCGATAATTTCTTCAACATGACAGAATCTGCCTAAAAGACGGATAACTTTTACCTGTTTGTGTCGCAATTGCTCTTCATATGAAAGATTTAATAACTGACATCCGCCGCATTTTTTTGCGTGAGGACAAGTTTGCTTTGATTTATTCATAATTAACCTATTTTTCTACCGTTTTTAATTTCAATTTTACCAAAGAAAGGAACCTTGATATATCCTGTAAAAGTGTCACCGTTGATTTCTACACAAACATCAACATTCATTTTACCCATAAGGTCAATTTCTGCTTTGCCGGAAAGACAGTTTCCTTTTTCTTTAATATCGTAAACTCTGAAATTAGGGAGTTTTTTGAGAGAAGGAACAGTAACGGAAAAATCATATTCTCCATTATTATCAGTGATTTCAACTATGGCATTGCCACTAATCATCGAGGTTTCAATATCACCGGTCCATTTTCCTAATCCAATCATTTTTAACTCTCCTTAATCTCCGTAATCATAGTAATTTTACCATTTTCTACAGTTAATGTAAAGGGTAAAAATATACTATAATATATGAGATTTTAAATACATTCCATTGACAACACATTAAAAGAGGAGTAAAATGCTATATTGAGATTGAATAAATTATTATGGGGTGTCTTTGTGAAAAAGTTTTTTACTTATTCAAGAATACAACAAGCTGTAATGATTCTTATTGACTTTTTATTTGTCAATGGTTCATATCTTGCTTCAATATATCTTCATTATCTTGATTATTCGGTTATGCCTAAAGATATCATTGACATGATGCTTATAAGAATGCCATTTGTTACAATTGTTTATCTTGGAGTTTTTGCGCTTGCAAAGCTTTATGCCAATTTATGGCGATATATGGGCTTCCTTGAATTGACAAAAACTGTTATCGGTGCAGGAATCAGCACAGTTATATGCTTCCTTATCGATTACATCTGCATGAAATCAGGAGAATTATTCGGTATCGGCTGCCTTCCACCTATTTCTTACATCGATTCGTTCTTGTTTATCACTTTCCTTTGTGTTGGTATAAGAACCGGTTACAAATCGTTCAGAGCAATGCGTTCCAATTTGAAAAGACGTAGTGGTACTGTGAACAAGAATATTATGATTATCGGTGCCGGTAATATGGGCAATGCAGTGCTTTATGAAATGAGCCTTTCAGGATATAAGTTTGGCTCACCGGTGTGTATTGTTGATGATGACACTTCAAAGCAAAAACTCAGAATCAGAAATATCCCTGTTGCAGGTAAGTGTGAAGATATTCCGATGCTTGTAACAAAGTATGATATAAATGAAATACTTTTCTGCATTTCATCAATTAATTCTGAAAGAAAAAATGAAATTCTCAACATAGCAATGTCAACAGGATGTAGTTTGAAAATTGCACCTAATGTTAATGAGTTTGGTGGAGTGAATAAATCATTTACTGATAAAATCCGTAAAGTTGAGGTTCTTGACTTGTTGTCACGTCCTGAGGTTCAGCTTGACCCTGATGTTTGTAAATATGTTACAGACGAAACAGTCCTTGTTACAGGTGGCGGCGGCTCAATCGGTAGTGAGCTTTGTCGTCAGATTGCAAGATATAATCCTGCTAAAATAGTTATTTTTGATATTTACGAAAATAATGCATTTACCCTTAAAAATTCATTGGACAGACAGTATTGTGGTGCTCCGCAGATTGAAATCCGTATAGGTTCTGTTCGTGATATAAATCGACTTCGTGAAGTTTTTGAGGAATTCAATCCTTCATCAGTTTTCCATGCAGCAGCACATAAGCATGTTCCGCTTATGGAAGACAGTCCTTATGAAGCAGTCAAGAATAATATCCTCGGTACATACAATACAGCTTTTTGTGCTGATGAATACGGTGTAGAGAATTTTGTTCTTCTTTCAACGGACAAAGCTGTTAACCCTACAAATGTTATGGGTGCAACAAAGCGTGTTTGTGAAATCATTGTTCAGCATTTCAGTAAGATTTCAAAGGGTACAAAGTTTGCTGCGGTACGTTTTGGTAATGTTCTTGGTTCAAACGGAAGTGTTATTCCGATTTTTAAAGAACAGATTGAAAATGGTGGTCCCGTTACAGTTACACACCCTGATATCACACGATACTTTATGACAATTCCTGAGGCAAGTCAGCTCGTTGTACAGGCTGGTGGTCTTGCAAAGGGTGGAGAAATTTTCGTTCTTGATATGGGTGAGCCTGTTAAAATTGTTACACTTGCAGAGAATCTTATTAAATTGTCAGGCTTTGAACCGTATAAGGATGTTGATATTCAGTTTACAGGTCTCAGACCGGGCGAAAAGCTTTATGAGGAGCTTTCTCTTGAAGAAGAGCTTGACCAGAGAAGAAAAACAGGTAACGACAAGATTTTCGTCACAAAACCTCTTGAAATTGATGACGAACAGCTTGAAGAGGACATTCATTCAATTCCTGACCTTAAACCTCAGGAGGTTCGTGATTTCCTTAAACGACTTGTTCCTAATTACAAAACAAAATAAGAAATAATTTATACATTGGAGATGTTCGCAAATGCAAATCAAAATTGAAAAAACAACAACACCAAAGGCAAAGCCTGACTGGAAAAATTTAGGATTTGGTCACATTTTTACAGACCATATGTTCATTATGGATTATGATGAAGGACAGGGCTGGCACGATGCAAGAGTCGTACCATATCAGCCTGTGGTTCTTGACCCGTCAGCACTTGTTTTCCACTATGCTCAGGAATGCTTTGAAGGACTTAAAGCATATCGTTGTGCAGACGGTAGCGTTCAGCTTTTCCGTCCTGACAAGAATGCTGAAAGAATGCAGTCAACTCACGACAGACTCTGTATCCCACAGATTCCTGTTGCTGACTTTGTAGATGCAGTTAAGGCTCTTGTTGCAGTAGATAAGGATTGGGTTCCTTCAGAGCCTGACACAAGCCTTTATATCAGACCATTCACAATTGCTACTGAACCAATTCTCGGTGTTAAAGCATCAGCAAAATATCAGTTCATCATTATCTGTTCACCATCAGGTGCTTATTATGCAGAAGGTCTTAATCCTGTTAAGATTTATGTTGAAGAAGAATTTGTTCGTGCTTGTCCTGGTGGTACAGGTGCTATCAAATGCGGTGGTAACTATGCAGCTTCTATGGCAGCAGGTGAAAAGGCACATAAGCTTGGTTATTCACAGGTTCTCTGGCTTGACGGTGTTGAAAGAAAGTATGTAGAAGAAGTTGGCGCTATGAACATTATGTTCAAGCTTGACGGTGAAATTTATACAGCAGCTACATCAGGTACAGTTCTTCCCGGTATTACAAGAATGAGCTGTATCGAAGTTCTCAAGAATTGGGGATATAAGGTTAACGAAGGTAAGCTTGCAATTGATACAGTTATGGATGCAGGTAGAAACGGCACTCTTGAAGAAGTATTCGGTACAGGTACTGCAGCAGTTATTTCTCCTGTTGGTTCACTTCGTTACAAGGATGATGTTGTTGAAATCAACAATTTTGAAATCGGTGAACTCACACAGAAGCTTTACGATACTCTTACAGGTATTCAGTACGGTAAACTTGAAGATACATTCGGCTGGATAGTAAAGGTTGACTAATTAAATAAAAATAAATCAAGGACAGGCTTTCGCAAGTCTGTCCTTTTGTATGTTCAAATTATAATTTATCGGTGAGATGGAATGGTGTGTTTACGCCTCCCTCTGACGAGGGAGGTGGCAAAATCTTTGATTTGACGGAGGGAGAGATAGGTTTGTCTGTTCACTAAATCTCTCCCTCAGTCTCGCTTTCGCTCGACAGCTCCCTCGTCAGAGGGAGCCGAGAACGGACACCCATTAAACTCACCGACAAACTCCAATTTATATAAAAATAAGGTGAAGATTTCTCTTCACCTTTTACTCTTTTATTTACTTGCTTCTTTCAAGAGCTTCAAAATTTTCTCTCTTGGGAAGATGTATTTCTTATTACAGAAATGACAACAAACCTCTGTTTGCTCATCTTCTGCCATTTCACGGAGACCTTCTTCACCGGCACTGATAAGTGCTCTTGTCACTCTTTCCGTACTGCAATCACATTTGTACTCTACATTCTGAGTGTCGAGAAGTTGCATCTGAAATTCTGAAAGTACGGTTTCGCAGATTTGTTCAGGAGTAAGTCCTTCTGCAAGCATTGTTGTAACAGGTTTGATTCCCTCAAGACTCTTTTCAACAAGCGAAATTGTATCTTCACCTGCAGTAGGGAGTAATTGAATTAAAAATCCTCCTGCCAAAAGTACATTTTCCGTCTGCGGGTCAACAAGTACGCCGAGAGCACATACAGTAGGAGTCTGTTCACTTGTTGCATAATATGTTGTAAGGTCTTCTGCAATTTCACCTGAAACAATAGGAGTCTGTGCACAGTATGGTTCTTTTAAACCTAAATCCTTAATAACTGTCAAAAAACCATCCTTGCCGACAGCACCTGAAACATCAAGCTTACCTTTGCTATTAAGTGGAAGATTAACTCTTGAGTCACCAATGTAACCCTTAACCTGACCCTTGGAATTTGCAACTGCAACAACAGGGGATGCAGGGCCTCCACCACTTATTTTAAGAGTGAGAGTATCCTTTTCACCCTTTAAAAGTGCACCCATCATCGAAGCACCTGTAATAAGTCGACCAAGAGCAGCAGAACACACTTTTGAAGTGTTGTGAATCTGTTGCATCTCTCTTACCATTTCTGTTGAATTGAGGGCAAGACAATAGAGAGTGCCGTCCTCTGAAATCATTCTTACAAGTTTGTTCATTTCAATTCTTCCTTAAATATAGTCTTTATTTTTTTAGCAACAACAGTAATACGTTGTGTTTCTTCGTTTACCTGATTGTCGCTGTAATCGTCATAAGTACCTAATATTTCAAATCCGCATTGTTTAAGAACAAAAAGTATATCCTCGGGCGGATAAGCATACTCTGAAAAGCTTTCACTATATCTTTCAAAGCTCTCATTATCTTCGTTTTTAATAAAGAAATCAAGGTCTATCTTGGTTTCCATTTCTTCCTTGTCAAAAGAATTTTGCCATACACAGTAAACCTCGTCCGTATCATAAACAAAGGTGTTGTTTCCTAAAATTTTCTCGTGCTTATATGGTGTGTTTATATCGAAAATGAAAATACCACCCATGTTCATAAAAAGAGAAACTTTCGCAAATACCTCGGTAACCCATTCTAATCTGTAAATATGATTTATAGTATCAAGCACAGAAACAGCGCAATCAATTGTGCCGAATAAATCAAGCTTTTCTGCCTTCTGACAAAGGAAAAGGGCAGAGGAATTTTCCTCATATTTCTTTTCATTGGCAACCATAAGCATATCTTCACTTGCGTCAACACCGATTACATCATAACCCTTATTTTCAAGCATAAAGGAAAGAGTGCCTGTGCCACATCCCAAGTCAAGCAAAAGCCCTCCGTCAACACCGTTTTCGTGTAGCAGAGAGCATACTTTATTGGCAATTCTTTCGTATTCTACATTTTCAGTTAAAATGTCATAGACTGATGAAAAAATACCGTAACTCATTCTTCAACTCTTTCAAAAATCTTTTCATAACCATCAGCGCCATAGTTAAGTGAACGATTAACACGGCTGATTGTAGCTGTTGAAGCACCTGTTGCTTTAACAATATCGTTATAAACCTTTTTATCAGAAAGCATCTTTGCAACAACACAACGCTGTGCCATTGAATGAAACTCATTTACTGTGCAAAGGTCCTGGAAAAAGTCATAACATTCTTTTTCAGTTTTTAATTGCATAATACATTTTACAAGAAATTCTGTATTTTCGTTTTTAAATTCAATACCCATTTTGTATGTGCCTCCCTAATTTATTCCATTAACATTTTAACACATTAAAACTTGAAAGTAAAGAATTATTTTTAATAATTATAAAGTTTTAACGAGATGAAGAATAATACCGGGAATAACGGAGCAAATATACAAAAGTCCAACGATTTTTAAATTGCTTTTAATTTTTGATTTATCACGGAATAAGATAAGTAATCCTGCTCCGGCATTCGTGCAAAGTCCTGCAATAAGGGAGCCGAAAGTTAAGGTTCCCTCTATGTAAAGATGAGTGAGCAAAACTGATGAAGCACAGTTTGGAATAAAGCCGATTAAAGCAGAAAGGAATGGCTGAAAAACAGAATCAGAAAGTAAAATGGCAGAAAATTTATCAGTGCCGATTAAAGCAACAACCATATCAATTACAATGGTAAACAAAAGAACAAATCCGTAAACCTTTACTGTGTGGATAAGTGCAGGACGTAAAACTCCACCGTTTTCTTCACAACCACAATGGTCGTGTTCACATAAATCGTGTGCATGATGGTGGTGATGATGCTCTTTGTGAGTTTTCTTTTCTATAAAGTAAATTATATAACCGAAAAGTAATGAGATAATTATTTTTGTTATAACTAATTTAAGTATTTCAGCGCTGCCATTTTGTGAAGTGGCAAGTAATATTATTGCTTCGTCGGATGTGGAAAGAAAAACAGCAATAAGCGTACCCAATGCTATAATGTGGCTTGAATACAGATTTGCGCTCATAACAGAAAACCCACATTGCGGAATACACCCTAAAATGGTACCTATTAAGGGCCCGGCAGAACCTGCACGAGTAAAAATGTGTTTTATTTTATCCTGAGCCTTGTGTTCAAGAAATTCAATGAGAAGAAATGCAACAAAAAGGAAGGGGAGCATTTTCAATGACTCAAGACAGGAATGGTACAAAATCTCAAGAATATCTGATAATGAATGAACGGAAGTTTCAATATGGGCGTGTAAAATCGGAGTCATATTGTTTCCTCCTTTCGGCATTGTTGACAAATTCCGTAAAGTACAGTTTTAGAACCATCAAGAATGAATTGGTGGTCGTTGAAAATATGGTTTGAAAGTTTGTCAAGAAAGTCACATTCAGTATGAATAAGCGTGCCGCAGGAAGAGCATTTAAGGTGATAATGGTTGTGACATTTTTCGCCTTGGAACTGATAACAACAAGCACCGTTATCACCTAATAAAAACTTTCTTACACAATTGTTTTCACAAAGCTTATCCAATTGACGATAAACGGTTGTTCTTCCGATGTGTTCACCCTGTGAAACAAGTGCAAAATACACTTCTTCAGCGGAAAAATGTTTATGTGAATTGTTTTCTAAAAAATCATAAACCAATTTGCTTTGTTTTGTAATGTAACTCATAATATAACCTTTCAATATGAATTTGAAAATCATTTTCAAATTATATACAGAAATCACATTTGTGTCAATGGTTAAGGTAAAATAATTTATTGACTATAAGATTTAATTTTTATATAATAAACTAAATACGTTGATAATGAGAGGAAATATTTATGAGTAAATCAGCAAAGAAGTTTTTATGTACCGTAATGGCAATTGGTGTGGCACTTACTGCACTTACCGCTTGTCACGAGGATAATGGCGGGTCAACAGAGGATTATGAAATTGTTGTTGATAATACAGGAGCAAATACTGTAACTTCATACAACAAGGACGGCGCCTATGCACTCAATATTGATGCAGGAGACGAAATTCACGATATAAGTGATTTGCTTTTCGGTGCATTCTTTGAGGATATCAATTTTGGTGCAGACGGTGGTATTTATGCGGAAATGGTAGTTAATCGTTCATTTGAATATGACTATCATGCTCAGGATGACGAGCTTTATCGTTGGACTTCTGTAAACGGAGCAAAGCTTAAGGTGGATTATCTTCCGAATCATTCACTTAATGAAAATAACCCTCATTACCTTATTATCAAGAATGAAACAGATGTAAAAGCAGGTGCTGAAAATCACGGTTTCCTCGATGGTATGAGCATCGAAAAAGATAAGAATTACAATATGTCTTTCTATGCAAAGTCAAAGAAGGGCTACGAGGGTAATTTCTATGTGAATCTTGCAGTAGATGGTAAGGTTGTAGCAAGTAGCACAATCGCTGCAACATCAAATGATTGGACAAAGTATGAAACAACTCTCACACCGGATACAACTGCGTATTCAAAAGTGACTTTACAGGTGCTCGTGGATAATGGTGAAGCATATTTTGATATGATTTCACTTTTCCCTGAAGATACATATAAAAACAGAGAAAACGGCATGAGAGCCGATATGGCAAAGTTTTTAGAGGAATTACAGCCTAAATTCCTCCGTTTCCCGGGTGGTTGCATTATTGAAGGACATGATTATTCAACTGCATATAATTGGAAGGATTCAATTGGTACAGGCAAAAATGGCCTTCCGCTTGAATTTAACGGAAAATATGGTGATGTAGCTGCAAGAAAACAGGGTATAAATCTTTGGACAAATGTGGAGATTGACAATGATGAATTACCTTGCTTTATGACTTATGGCTTAGGATTCTTTGAATATTTCCAGCTTGCTGAAGATATCGGAGCTATCGGTGTGCCGGTGCTTAACGCAGGTCTTTATTGTCAGGCAAGAGGTAAGAGTGCAATTCCAACAGATAGCGCACAGTTTAAACAATATGTTCAGGATATGCATGACCTTATTGAATTCTGTCGTGGTGACGAGAACACAACCTGGGGGAAGGTGCGTGTTGATTTAGGTCGTGAAGAACCATTCAACCTTAAATATATCTGCATCGGTAATGAAAATTTCGGTCAGGACTATTTTGACAGATATTCCATTTTCCTTAAGTCTTTTAATGATGCAAAGGCAGAAAATCCTGAACTTTATGAAGGTCTTGAATTGATTTATTCATCAGGTCTTGATGACGGTATCAGCGGTCAGCATTATATTGACTCTTATGAATATGCAAAGAGTGAACTTGATAAAATGGGTTCAACAAATGCTTCTGATTTTGCAGCAGCAACTGACCATCACTATTACAATGACCCGTCATGGTTCTACGAAAATGCTGATTATTATGACGAGGACAACTATAAGAGAAATGTAGAAAATATGACGGACACAATTTATGGCGGTGGTCTTAAAGTTTTCGTTGGTGAATATGCTTCTTGGAGTAATACTCTCAATTCAGCACTTTCAGAGGCTGCATATATGACGGGTCTTGAAAGAAATGGTGATATTGTTGAAATGGCTGCTTATGCACCACTTTTCGGTCAGCTTACTGCAACTCATTGGGCACCTGACCTTATCTGGTTCAATAACCATCAGGTGACAGGCTCAATTAACTATTATGTTCAGAAGCTTTTTGCAAGAAATCAGGGCTCAGCAGTTCTTAACCACACATTTACAGGTGCAGATGTGGAAGAAAAGACAATTTCAGGCGCTGTGGGTGTTGGTACTTGGTACACATCAGCAAAATTCGATAACCTTATCGTTACTGATAATGAAACAGGTAAAAAACTTGCTCACGAAAAGTTCACTACTGCATTTGCAAAGACCGATTGGAACTTTGCAACAGACGGTAAATGGAGAGTTAAAAACGGAGCTCTCGTGAATACTACAACTGATATGCAATATTCAAATACAGGTAGCGTTGCATATTTTGGTGATACAAGCTGGGATAACTACACAATGACTGTACAGGCTACAAAGCTTGAGGGTAGTGAAGGCTTTATCATTCCGTTCGCTGTTAAAGATATTGACAACAACATTTTCTGGAATATCGGTGGTTGGGATAATACAGTTTCTTGTCTTCAGAAAATTGATTCCGGCGCAAAATCAGATAAGATTGTGGGAACAACCAAGGATATTACAATTGAAACAGGCAGAACCTATGAAATCAAGGTTGTTGTTGATGGTGCAAAGGTAAAGGGCTATATTGACGGTGAACTTTATTTTGATTATGACTTCGGTGTTAAAGCAAGTTCAAAAGCTTATACTGTTGTAAGTAATGACGACAACGGTGACATAATCATCAAGCTTGTAAATGTTACTGAAAAGGCAAGTCCTGTTGCAGTAAATATTGATAATGCAAATATCGAAAGCACAGCAGTAATCAATCAGGTAGCAGGTGACTCACTTAAGAATGACAACATTCTTGGAGCTACTGAAGATTGTATTATGAAGGAATTTACATTGGATGGATTTTCAAATCAATTCAATTATACAATGCCTGCATATTCGGTAACGAGCATCAGACTTAAAACAAAATAATGATAAAAAAAGAGTACGGGATTCAAAACTCCGTACTCTTATTTTTTTAGTGTAACAATTATGATTTCAGGGGGATTATTGACTCTGAAGGGAAATAAACTGTTTCCAATTCCACGACTTACCACCATATTAGTGTTATCTTCTGTATATAAACCGGAATCATATTCAGGGAAAAAATCCTGATGTGGTGCATACAATCCGCCGATAAAAGGTAGTCTGATTTGTCCGCCGTGAGCATGACCTGAAAACACAACATCAATATCATTGTTCACATAAATATTAAACTTTTCAGGTCTGTGGGACGATAGGATTTTAAAATAATTGTTATCCTTATATTTTTTTAATTCTTCATCGGTGAACACCTCTCCGTAAGGAGTATCCATATAGGTGGGGTCATCAATTCCGATGATTTGTATTTTATCTTCTCCTTTTTGCCAAAAAACTGCCCTGTTATGCAAAATATTTACATTTTTATTTAAAGGCACACTGTCAATGAGGTTTTCTTCTGACACACGGGCCTCGTGATTGCCCGTAGTGTAATAAACAGGAGCAATTTCTGCTGCTTTGTTTATAAAGTTTCTCGCAACCTCTACATCAGTTCGTCTTGAATCGATAATGTCGCCTGAAATAACGATAATATCAGGTGAAGACTCCTCCAATACGGATAAAAGCTTTTGATTTCCTTCACCAAATTCGGCGTTGTGTAAATCTGAAATATGAGCAATTTTACATCCTGAAAAGCTTTCGGGCAGATTTTCGCTGGTGATTGTAATTTCTCTTGTATGAACAATTTGATTTTGAACAATATTCCATATAAGAAAAATTAATGAAAAACATAATATGCAGAGAAGAATGATTTTAGTTTTTTTTGAAAAAGCAGTTTTTTTACTCATTATGATTTCTCCAATAGCTGTTTTCCCAATGCTTTAAGACTGTCTTCACGAAGCTTGCTTGAGCAACGAATATCATCGAGCACCCAATCCCATTCAACTTTAAACCAGTCAATTTCTTGTGGCTTTCCGCCATCCATTTCAATTTTGACTTGTTCAATGAATTTTTTCCAACGCATTTTGTGGAACGAATGAACAAGGTCACCTAATTGTCTGTGAGCATAATCATGGAGATTACCGTCATCACAAAGCAATCTGCAATACCATGTGGTAATGAGTGCCTTGGCATTAATCATATAAAGTTCTCTTGTAAAATCATCAAGTTTATCTGCATATTCGCACACAGGACCAATATATGAGTTGAATGTGAATTCCTTGCAATTGAGAAGTACTCTGTCAAGCGCGTCTAAGAGGGATAATAATTTTTCGCCATATTCAACACAAACAAGATAATCCTTACTCTTATATGCAGAAACAGTTTTTCGTACAACGGAAGTGAGTCTGTTGCAAATTGCCTGTCGTAACAAATCAACTGCGTCATAAACATAGCATTCATTATCTTTAAATCGGTCATAATCCTTAAGAAAAAGTGATACAGCTTTATCAAATTCTTTTGTGGAATACGGAATTTTAACAGTACCACGCGCTGTGAACATTTTTGATTCAGGGTCGAGAGGACGACGGCAACCCATTGTTTCAGATGCTCCGAAGCTCAATGGTCCGTTGTCACTGCCATAAACTGTTTTAAGTAATATTTCTATGCTTTCATTTATATGCTCATTTTCTTTACCATATCGACGAAGAGCATATTTTTTTGCCCATTCGGTAACATCTTCAATATTTTCCCAGATAGTGGAAAAGAAAATGTCTGTGACAATCGGATTGACCTGAGTGCTTTCGGCAGTTAAGGCAATTCCCTTGAAATTTGGTCGCTGTGATGCGTTTTTAACCATAGCAGGAATTTTGGTAATGTCTCCATAAAGTCCGGGTCTGCCACCAAAGTTGTTGAGAAGTCCGCAAAGTACATTCCCGTATTTTGCAAGACGACTGAAATTATTTGCGTTATGATTAATCTTTTCTGTATTAAGGTCAAGCATAAGTATGTGGTTGTCACGATATGCTTTGACAGATTTTGTGAAAAGCTTGTTTGGATTCAACGCCCAGCATTGTACAACCCACATAGCATCCTTGTCATATTGTAAAAGGGTTTCCATAACATTCGTATAACTGTCTTTTGCACTTCCTTTGTCAAGCTTTCCGCCTTCATGACCAATGTCACCTGCATAGAAATGGGTTATATCACCAAAAACTTCCTTCTGGCATTCATAAAAAAGCTTCGCGAATTTAACATAGTATGCACTGTCAGGGTTTACAATGAGAGGTTGTTCAATTCCCTTCCATTTTCCTTGTTCGATGGTTGGAACATCTCGGTCCTTTTTCTTTATGTCACGAGGCACCATACCGGTATATGCCTGTAAAACAATATTCATACCAAGCGCTTGCATTCTTCTGTGATTTCTTCGTGCCATCTGGCATTTTTCAAAGAAGAAATTATCGTGAACAGGACCACCGATTCCACATACATTACCCATATAAAACCAGGCGTAATATGAAGGACCGGTAATGAAATTTTTAATCTCTCGATGACGATATCCAAGCTTTGTCAAAAATCGTCTGTAAACCTCTTCCATACCAAGAATATCAAGAACAAGGTTTACACCATTTAAAGCCAGAAAATCAATTTCTCTTTGCCATTGTTCATCCGACCAGAAAGCCATAGAGTAAGAATGTGTGCAGTAATTATATGCATATCTGTATTTGAAAGTAGTATTACAATCGATTTTGCCAATTACATTCGGGAGATTTTTAGGAAGCTTGACCTGTTTCCCATATCGTGAAATATGACAGTTGCACACCTCTTTAAGATAATGGTTGAATGCACTTGCAAGGCCTACACCATTATTAGATGTAAGCATAATTTTATTTTTAAGACTTGCGATTGAAAAATAGTCCTCACGAAGTCGTTTGTCAAGTCGCAAATCAAACTGTTCAATGTAGTCCTCACCAATAGTTCTGCCAATAATACCCTTTACATCTTCTATAATGTCTTCATCAGTAACAGGGGAGGCAAATTCAGTGTTTTCAAAGATTTCAGGTTCACGGAAAACAGCCTTTTTTGATGGGAAATTGCAATCCTCACCAAACACTTCAATATTGTTGATTGTGACCTTGTCGCCACTGTAATATTTCACCATAACACGAAGATAACGGGCAATTTTAGCACTTTTACCTTTTTTATAAAA
Organism: Candidatus Fimenecus sp.; assembly: GCA_045533355.1. Taxonomy (GTDB): domain Bacteria; phylum Bacillota; class Clostridia; order Oscillospirales; family Acutalibacteraceae; genus Fimenecus. The sequence goes on along the minus strand of JAZSHP010000170.1, from coordinate 2,784 downwards.
ATTAACACCGTCAAGGCTTGAATAAACTGTATAATTCACATCCGTGTTTTCGGGAAAAGCAACAATAACATCATGTATACTCATAGTGGTCGGAAAAGCCAAATCAATAAAACAAGGGTATGTGTCAAAGACAAACATAGGCATTGTATTTTTGTGGGCTTCACCACTTGCATTCAATATTTCGTAATTGAGAAGTTCCAAAATTATCACCTTAAAGTAAAATAACTGTTTAATAGTAAAAATATATCACAAAAAATACCAAAAGTCTATTAAGAAAAATAACTATTTTTGTCTATAAACAAACAATTTTAGAAACTGTTAAAAAAATGTCACAAAACTATTGAAAACACAAAACTAATTTGATAAAATGTATAAGGTTAAATGCGTCAATGTGTTTTGGTGTATTTAAGTTAATTTTGTTAATAATTTTTTGGAGGTATAAAAATGAGCAAAAAGTTTGTTTACCTTTTCAAAGAGGGTAACGCTACAATGCGTGAACTCCTTGGTGGTAAAGGCGCTAACCTTGCAGAGATGACAAGTCTCGGTCTTCCAGTTCCTCAGGGCTTTACTGTTACAACAGAAGCTTGTACACAGTACTATGAAGACGGAAGAAAAATCAATGATGACATTCAGGCTGAAATCATGGAGTACATCGACAAGATGGAAGAAATCACTGGCAAAAAGTTCGGTGATACACAGAATCCTCTCCTTGTTTCAGTTCGTTCAGGTGCTCGTGCATCAATGCCTGGTATGATGGATACAATCCTCAACCTTGGTCTTAACGAAGAAGTTGTTGAAGTTATGGCTACAAAGTCAGGCAACGCTCGTTGGGCTTATGACTGTTACAGAAGATTTATTCAGATGTATTCTGACGTTGTTATGGAAGTTGGTAAGAAGTACTTTGAAGAACTTATCGACGAAATGAAAGAGGACAGAGGCGTAAGTCAGGACGTTGAGCTTACAGCTGAAGACCTTAAAGAACTTGCAGGTCAGTTCAAAGCTGAATACAAAGCAAAGATTGGTAAAGACTTCCCATCAGACCCAAGAGAACAGCTCATGGGTGCTGTTGAAGCAGTTTTCCGTTCATGGGACAACCCTCGTGCAAACGTTTACCGTCGTGACAACGATATCCCTTACTCATGGGGTACAGCTGTTAACGTTCAGGCTATGGCTTTCGGTAACATGGGTGACGACTGTGGTACTGGTGTTGCATTTACTCGTGACCCAGCTACAGGTGACAAGGGTCTTATGGGTGAATTCCTTGTAAACGCACAGGGTGAAGTCGTTGTTGCTGGTGTTAGAACTCCAATGCCAATCGCACAGATGGCTGAAAAGTTCCCAGAAGCATACGCTGAATTCGTTAAAGTATGTGGCATTCTTGAAGACCACTACAGAGATATGCAGGATATGGAATTTACAGTTGAAGCTGGTAAACTCTATATGCTCCAGACAAGAAACGGTAAGAGAACAGCTAAGGCTGCTCTTAAGATTGCTTGCGACCTCGTTGACGAAGGTATGATTGACGAGAAGAAAGCAGTTGCTATGATTGACCCTAGAAACCTCGACACACTCCTTCACCCACAGTTTGACGCTGCTGCTCTTAAGGCTGCAACTCCTGCTGGTAAGGGTCTTGGCGCATCTCCTGGTGCTGCTTGTGGTAAAGTTGTATTCACAGCTGAAGACGCTGTTGAATGGAACGAAAGAGGCGAAAAGGTTGTTCTTGTTCGTCTTGAAACATCTCCAGAAGACATCACAGGTATGAAGGCTGCTCAGGGTATCCTTACAGTTCGTGGTGGTATGACATCTCACGCAGCTGTTGTTGCTCGTGGTATGGGTACATGCTGTGTATCTGGTTGTGGCGACATCAAGATGGATGAAGAAAACAAGAAGTTTGAACTCGCTGGTAAGACATATGTTGAAGGCGACTACATCTCAATCGATGGTTCAACAGGTAACATCTATGACGGTATCATCCCAACAGTTGACGCTGAAATCGCTGGCGAATTCGGCAGAATCATGGCTTGGGCTGACAAATACAGAACTCTTAAGGTTCGTACAAATGCTGACACTCCAGCTGACGCTAAGAAGGCAGTTGAACTTGGTGCAGAAGGTATCGGTCTTTGCCGTACAGAGCACATGTTCTTCGAAGAAGACAGAATCGCTGCATTCCGTGAAATGATTTGTTCAGATACAGTTGAAGAAAGAGAAGCAGCTCTTGAAAAGATTCTTCCTTATCAGCAGGGCGACTTCGAGGCTCTCTATGAAGCTCTCGGTGGTAACCCAGTTACAATTCGTTTCCTTGACCCACCTCTTCATGAGTTCGTTCCTACAGAAGAAGCTGACATCAAGCTCCTTGCTGATGCACAGGGCAAATCAGTTGAAGATATCAAGGCTATTATCGCATCTCTTCACGAATTCAACCCAATGATGGGTCACCGTGGTTGCCGTCTTGCAGTAACATATCCTGAAATCGCAGCAATGCAGACAAAGGCTGTTATCCGTGCAGCAATCAACGTTAAGAAGGCTCATCCAGATTGGAACCTTGTTCCAGAAATCATGATTCCTCTTGTAGGCGAAATCAAGGAACTTAAGTTCGTTAAGGACGTTGTTGTTGCTACAGCTGATGCTGAAATCGCTGCTGCAGGCGTAGAGCTTGATTACAAGGTTGGTACCATGATCGAGATCCCTCGTGCATGCCTGACCGCTGACGAGATCGCTCAGAACGCTGACTTCTTCTGCTTCGGTACCAACGACCTGACCCAGATGACCTTCGGCTTCTCCCGT
>JAZSHP010000145.1:0-4799 GCA_045533355.1 Candidatus Fimenecus sp. | reverse complement strand
GAGTGCACACGGCACTCAGAGAGTGCACACGGCACTCAGAGAGTGCACACGGCACTCAGAGAGTGCACACGGCACTCAGAGAGTGCACACGGCACTCAGAGAGTGCACACGGCACTCAAACCACTGGAATATCGAGTGGTTCAGTGGTCTCCTCGGTCAAAGGTCGGGACATAAAGAAAGACCCGACAGGACATAATGATTATCCTATCAGGTCTATCTCTTGTGCCAACACTCATTTGAGTAGTAATCTTTTTTTCCTTAACAGTCTCGGGCGCACTTTTTCCTTTACCTCTGTGGTAGTGTTTTCAGTAGTCTCCAAAGGACTTGAATCACTGGTATTTCCAGTGGTTTCAGTCTTTTTGGACTTCACCTTACCCAGTATTCTTTGTGACCTTTTGAATGGTGTATCTTCTTTTACTTCTCTTACCGCCTGCTCCACTACCTCTGCGAGTATGTCATCACAGTCCTCACTATATAACTCATACTCCTCTGCATACTTCTCAGTCATTTTTTCATTCACCAGTCCTTTGTCCTCTTGGTGACTGAGTGCATTAAATAACCTTGACTTAGTTCTGTACTTTTTTATTAACCTCCGCACCGTTTTCAAAAGAGGTTCGGGAGAGGGACAACCACCTATACAATAGTGAGTGTCTTTAATGTGTAACCTGTACCAGTTGTCTTTGCATACCATATAAAAAGTGTCTTTCATTTTAAAACCGCCTTTCTAAAATCACTGTGAACCACTGGATATTCGAGTGGTTTCAGTCCGTGTCAACTCTTATACCCAGTGTTACTTTTCTACCTTTGTATAAAGGTCATCTGCATAATAGAGTCCGGTGAAAATATTAAAAATAGCGTGACATACTATACCGTCCTCTGTCTTTACAAGATAGTCATTGTCACCGACCTTTTCTAATAATGCCACTGTACCTACACTGTCTTTGGAGTGTATCATTGCCTTTACTTCACACATAAAATCACTGTCCTTTCATAAAAAGTTGGTGGAGAAAACCACTGTGAAATGACTGGAAAATAGAGTGGTTAAGTCCTGTGTCAAAGTCTATACCCAGTGGTAAAAATTCGGGTTTAAGTGTATTTATATTATGTATATAGTATAACACATAATAAAAGACCTGTCAAAAAGACTTTATAACACTGTCCCAGTGACTAAAAAGACTAAAATCACTATGAAATCACTACTCCGAACACTAAAATCACTGTAAAAAGACCTCAAAAACACTAAAATGGTAATTTTATGTCATATGACCTCGAGGAATTTTCGTATAAATGGTAAAATCTTGTCCTATAAAAATGACCTAAAATCACTAAAAATCACTGTGATTTTAGTCCTTACCACTGTGGTAGTAGTGGTCTTAAAAGGTCTTTTACCACACACTAAAACACCACCAAACCACTGGAAAATAGAGTGGTTTCACCAAATTGCAAGAGACCACCTCAGACTACGCAATTTAAAATAATTATATTAGGTTATATTTTGGGTACACATAAACGTAGCATAGGGATATATTTATATTACTACTTATATTATTATACTTAAAGCTATTACATTTCACCCGGCTTTTCCTTAGGGGAATATAGTTCAATAAAGTGTTTCTCTTCTTCCGGCTCTTCTTTTAGGGTAAAATAAAGGACTCTATTCTCCGCACTTTTCATAAGGTTTGGAATATAGAGTCCTTTTATCTGAAACTTTTACTTTTTACTGTTTTTATCTTCCTCGCATTTTCTGAGGTATTGTATGTGCTTAAAGAGGTCTGATAAGTGTATCTTTGATATTATGTTGGATAAAATATCAATTAGTTCCCGGCTTTCTTTTAATTCAATCAACCACTCGGCAAGCTGTCTGTGGTCTTCTGCACACTCACGGCAGTCATTCTCAGCTTTCTCTGCGGCCAGTTTTTCGTGTATATTGGTCTTGATTTCCTTGCAGTTCTTGTACGTTATTGCAGATATTTCATTCTGCTCTGCCACATAAAGGCAATGCTTTATAGCTTCGTCAAGTGTCATTTTCAACCTCCTTATTTTCAGAAATATACCTTGTTTTGTTACAATAGGGACACTTCATATATACGTCATAAGGTAAGCAAGGTGGTGTGAAGTTTACCTCTTTGCGTTCTGCGGACCATACAGCACCGCACTTACACTTGAAAATAAATTCTCCTGTAATAGTCTTACCTGAGCCAACAGCTAATATTTTCATTTTGTATCACCGTCCTTTACTTCTGCTCCACATTCAAGACAATAACTTCCACTATACTCTTTTCGGATAAAACCAAGACGTATATGTTGATGACAATTCGTGCAGATAAACACATTAGTACAACCTCGCAAATCAGGTTCAAGTGGTATCATTCTGCAATACCTCTTTTCCTGTACATCTGCGGCAGGCTGTTCACGAATAGTATTTACCAAATCGTCATATTCATCTCTACAATCAAGAGCACCAATCGTTGCTTCTTTGCTTATATACTCAATCATTTGTTTCACCTCACTTTTTATGCTTTAGTATAGCTTCTTTAATTCTTCTTCCGGAATCATAAGGATTTGCATAAATCTCAACGCCTGTAAGCCAGTCATAGTCTTCTACTTCATCTTCAAGACCATTCTCCATAATAAAGTCATCTACTTGACTACCTACACTCATTAATTTTGCGGCAAGTGCTGTTCTCTGGTCAATCAGAGCTTCAATTTTCTTTGTTAATTTCATTGCTTACCTCCTTCACTTCTGCTTGTTTCACCACTCTTCATCATTATTTTGCCACAGTTGGGGCAGAAGTTAGCATCACCACGTCCACCGTTTACTCCATTCATATCAAGATAATTCCCACATAAAGAACACTTAAACTTATTCTTATTCCAGAAGCCCTCTTGTTTTATCCACCGCCCATAATTAACAGGCTGTACGTCTGTGACTGGTGGCACTTCTTTGACAATATTGTAGATGACAGGCACATCTGCCAAGAATTGGGGATTGTCGTCCATTACTGTCTTTAGTTTATCGTACTCAGACTGAGTACAAATTATCTTTGCCATAAAGCTACCTCCTCATTCTTGTTTGCTCTTAATTTCTTTAGCCTTTTTAATAAGTTCAACAGCATCTTTTAATAATTGCAGATTTGGTTTTTCAAGCATTTTTGCACCAAAAGAACAGAAACCGTCATCACTCATTGAGTATTTTGTAAATTTACACTCATACTTGATATACGGCTTTTCGCCACTTTCTTCATAATGTCGTTCTTTTCGATACTTGCAGTCTTTACAATGTACCACAGGCTGAACGTCTGCGGCAGGGATAGCCTCGATTTCGTCAAGCATATCACGAATATCTCTATCAGCTTTTGAACAGATTCCATCATCATCAGGGCAATACTGTAATGCTATATCAAGAATATCTTCTCTGCTTATATATTCACCGTTCATTCTTCGCACCCTCCTAATTCTTGTCTACTCTTAATAGAGTCTACCGTGTTCCTTTTCATAAGCTTCTTTAGCACATTGTAACTCAGCAAGATAAACTCTTGCGTAATCCAAGAAAGTTTTTACCACTTTATACTGCTTTTCAAACTCCTTGTCTTTCAGTGCAAGAATTTTACCAGAAAGATTTCGTGAGCAATAGTACCTTAAACTGCTGTCATAGGTAAGTCCCTCTATTATGTGTTGCATAAAGTTTATATACTTCTGCCGCTTTGCTAACATAGTGTTGTATTTCTCCATTTCTTCCTGATACTCATACAAAAGAAAGGGAGTTCTCAGCTCTAAGCCACTATCGAATATTACTTTAGTCTTTTTAGGAGTTATCCTATACACAGTCTCAAATTTAAAAGCGTCTGCTATAAAATACCCTTTATTATTTTTGACTGGTATAACCCGAGCTACTATTGTTCCGGGTTTTACTGTATCAGCACTTATTTCAACAAAACTCCCCTCAGTAAGAGGGGAGTCAGTGAGTGAAGAATTAAACTTCTGCATTTTCTGTTACCTCATCAGGCTTAGTGGTAGGCTCGTTTCGTGTGTAGTCATTGTAGTCCTTAACCATTACTGCGGCGATTTCTGAGGGACTTACAAAAGCAGGGATTCCATCTAAGGTAGTGCAGCTTACACCCGATGCTCCCCAGTTTTCAAGCTCACCAGTTTTCTTGTCAGTGTTAGTCTGAATCTGGTCGCACTCAAACTGAATTTCTGCTCCGCTCTTTAAAATAATTCTTACCTGTACTTTCATTGTTTTTTCCTCCTAAAATTATTATTATTATTTATTCAAGAAGTCCTGAGACATTCTTCGTTTGGGTATCGTACTCAGCCTGTATTCTCTGAATGTTCTTTGTCCCTGCAATAGCAAGATTCCAAGCATTTCTAAACTCGGTCTCGTTTTCATAAGTAGTTAAAGGAACTGCCGGACGTAAGTAGGGCATATAAAAATCACAGCCTGAGTAGTTTTCTGCTTTATGCGTAGTACACATACCACAGACATAATGGTGACAGCAAGAGTTACATTCACTACCCTTAGATGTGTATGGTTCTTTCATAACTCACCTCATAAGTAAATACCGGGCTTTCTTTTTGTTGTATTCAACAGCAAGAGGATAACCACATTTGCAGTTAAACTCAAAACTGTTTTCTTCGCAGTTTGTTACCGCCTTTATCATCTGTCCACACTCACAGAAGCAGGATACTCCGACAGGCTCTTTGATAAACTTGTGGAAATTGTTGCAGGACCTACATACAAACCCCTTAATTTCTTCTTTACTGCCAAACACTGTTACTTTTTTGCAGTCAGTACAATA
>JAZSHP010000029.1:0-3242 GCA_045533355.1 Candidatus Fimenecus sp. | reverse complement strand
GCGCCGTCCTCCATAATGATGTCATCGGGAAGCCACTCCGCAAGAAAAGCACCCGCCTTGTCAAACTGGCAAGGTCTGAGTTCGTAAAGCTCGGTTATGCCGAATACTTCCTCGAAGTCGTCGTCAAGGTTATCACAGCAGGAACGGAAAAGAACACGATAAGAAAGCGAGTGCTTTCCGCCGAGAGCCGCTTCAACTGTGAGTTCAGCGAGTCTTTTAAGGTAATCTACCTGTTTTTTGGTGATTGTATTATTACTTATACATTTTTTCATTTGTATCTTCCTTTCATTAATGTGCGTTAAAGATTGATTTTGAGATTGCTGATGTTTTAAACAACGACAGACAGAGGATTTTGGAGTAAGCACCTATCTTCATTACAACGGAGTGGAGGTCTGTTGCTGTCGATAAATCCTTGACAAGCACGGAGTAGATACCGACGATAACCATAATGAAGAACCCCTGAAAAGCTAATGCTATCATACTTCTGATATAGTTCGTGCCGATATTGCCCCATTCTCTGTTGGTCATAGTTGCAAACGGTATAGGAGCAACCGAACAATACAAATAAATCTCTATCATACGGTTAGTAAGAATAACAGTTACAAGTATTGCAATTGCTTTTACTGCAAGGCTGACAACTGCCGCTTCCATAATTAGAACAATAAGTTCTCCACAATCCATTTTATAGAGAGAAAACTCGAAGTTGTAATACATGCTGATAACATCTACATAGGTATCATTCGTTATCGTGGTCGCCGCTTGAGTCACAATCCATTGTCTGACATCAAATATCGCCATCGTAATTTCAAAGGTGTGCGAGAGAAGAAATACTGCTACACAAGCTTTGAATAGATACTTGAAGAATATAAAGGTATCAATATCGTGCATACTGTTTTTCTCGGTTATGGTTGTAATAAGCTCATAACAGAGAACAAAAGTGATAATCATACCTGCAATCGGGATAATAACGTTATTTGAGAGATTTTGCACCATATCAAATATACTGCCACTCCATTGAGAAGGTGTCTGCTTAACCTCTGCCGCAATTTTTCCTGTTGAAGCATTTGCGTCTTCAAATATACCTATGAAAATACCACCGCATAAATCTACAAGAAAGTCGTGTATCGCATCAACTATCGAGTCTAAAATATCTTCCATTACATACCGCCTTTCTTATTTAATTGCAGAGAAGCCTGCCCATAAGGACAGGCTTTCTGCTTTTACCGAGCTTTTTCGGATTAACCGAAAAGACCGGAAAGAAGGGGAATAAGGGTGATACCGATGAGGGCAACACCGCCGCCAGCCATAAGCTGCTTCATACCCTGTGACTTCGCACCGGGGTTGTCATTACCGTAGCCTTCGAGAAGGTTGATTACGCCCCATACGCCAAGACCAGCACCAAGAGCGATTACGAGTGTCTGAAGAACGTCAACAGCAGAGTTAAAAAATTCCATAGTTAAAAATCTCCTTTAAATTAAAATAGTTTTGATTGTTGTTAGGTCACAAAAACAGCCGTCTGATTATTCATCAGCGGCTTTTGCGTCATCTTCATTTGTTTCCGAACAGTCGTAAACCTCAACAACTGTATTCGGTTTTACTGTGAGCTTATGCGACAGATACTTTTCTACATCGAAAAGATTTCTTTCGTCAGCGTCGGAGGTCAGAGTGAATTTTGGATGCTTCGTTAAATCGTACTTATTACTGAGAAAAGGTCTCACGCCTCTAAGCTGCAAAATACACTTACTGCCGTCCATTACGCTGAGTTCGTCCATCGACATAAGCTCCTTGCCTGTTTTCTGATAATTCAGGGAGTGCGAGGTTTCTTTGCCCCTGCTTTCACCAGTGTTATACAGGTCAATGGTTTCCTTTCCGAGGATTTCGGAAATTTCTTTCAGAGTGGTCTTTTCCTTACCACCGAGAAAGAGTGTTGTATCGCAGTTGCCCACGATTGTATCCGCATTATCCTTGTAAATCGCCTTTAACTGACTTTGTGCCTGCAAGATGATTGAAGCTGAAATTTCTCTGCTTCGTATCGTTGCTATGAGTTTGTCGAATTTTGGTATTTGTCCGATATTCGCAAACTCATCGAGTATAAAGCGAACGTGAACAGGGAGTCTGCCGCCGTATTTATCGTCGGCTTTGTCACACAACAGATTGAAAAGCTGAGTGTACATTATGGCTACGATAAAGTTAAAAGTATCATCGGTATCCGAGATTATGACAAAAAGTGCCGTCTTTTTATCGCCTAACGTATCAAGCTCAAGTTCATCATCTTCTGTTAATTCACGCAACTCCGCGATGTCAAAAGGTGCAAGTCTTGCACCACAGGAAATGAGGATTGATTTTGCGGTCTTTCCCGCCGCCAGTTTGTACTTCTTGTACTGCCTTACGGCAAAATGCTCAGGATTTTCCTGTTCAAGCTCCTTAAACAGTTTATCAATCGGGTTTTCAAAGCTCTCGTCATCTTCTCGTGCTTCACTGGCATTTATCATCTCAATGAGAGTATTCAGATTTTTCTCATCATCGGGAGCCTCGTACCAGATATATCCGATAAGAGCCGAGTAGTAAAGTCTTTCAGCCTTTACCCAGAAATCCTCACCGCTTTGATTGCCTTCGCCTTTTGTATTGGCGATAATCGTGTTTACGAGCTTCAGAATATCCTTTTCGGAACGGATATACGCAAGCGGATTGTAGTGCATTGACTTCTTGAAATTGATAGTGTTAAGCACCTTGATTGCATATCCGCCCTCTTTCAGAGCCTTTCCGACCTCGTTCAGCACCGTTCCTTTCGGGTCTGTAACTACATAGGAGCTGTGCATTTGAAGCAGATTAGGCTTTACATAAAATCGGGTTTTACCTGAGCCAGAGCCACCGATTACAAGGATATTCTTGTTTCGTGCATACTTGGGTCCTGCCTTCGGTCTGCCGTCCATCGTCAGACGTTCCGTTTCGGTAAGAATAACGTTATCCTCGAACTTGTCAGCCATATATGGCTTAATATCTTCGGCATTACCCCAACGGGCAGAGCCGTACTCACAGCCTTTACGGTATTTTTTAGCGTCCTTGCCCTTGATATAGATAGCGAGTTTTATGATTACACCGCCAGCGATACCAATGAGAATGTCGATGGGGTTTAAGCTCGGCAAGGGATTTAGGAAAACCTCACCCAAGCCGTCCATACCGTTCATTATCTTGTCACCAAGTTCCGTTCCTGCGGCACTTGTGAACGCCTGAGATACCTT
>JAZSHP010000146.1:0-3731 GCA_045533355.1 Candidatus Fimenecus sp. | reverse complement strand
CTTGCTGCGGGACGATGTGGGCATCGTCCCCTACAAGATATGTTGTTCTATATTAACTTACCGTTAAACTCCGATTTATCTTGTCAAGAATATATTTTTCGAAGCAGTCCGCAAAAACGGACTGTTTTTCTTTGTTTCCGTTGAAAAAAAGAATATGTGGTGATATTATTTTCTCGTACAGAATAAATGTTCGGTATAGAAAGGAGGCAGAAATGACTTTGGAACAATTGGGAAAAGAATATCTGAAGCAGGCAGATGACCTTAAAAAGATAATTGATAGTTATTCTGCTCAGAAAAGGGGAGCACATGGCGTAGAATTGTTTGAAATCAATAGTCAGCTCACCACACTTCGTGAAATGGAGCGTGACACAAGGATTACAGGAAAACAACTTGTGGAATATTATTCCTGTATTTCCACGAAAAAGCCGTATTGTTCACATATATTTAATTGACAAAAGGTATTTAATTAAGTATAATTGTATGGATAAATACAGTCGAGGTGACAAATGTGAAGAAAATATTTTCTTTTCTTTTAATAATTGCACTTCTTTCTTGCAGTATTTTTGCCTTTTCATCATCTGCATTAAGCTTTGATGATTTGGGCGTTTTGCAAGTAGAAGAATCAGATGAAATTAATTTTGTAGAGCCGAGAGCTCCGGGCGGTGGAACCGGTGGTGGTCCGGGTGGTAATACCGGTGGTGGTCCGGGCTCAGGTGGTACTGATGGCGGAGACAGTGGTAATGATGGTGGTGAAGCTACTACAGGTAATACCGGTGGAAACAACGGTGGTACAGGAAATGGCGGAACCGGTAACGGTGGCGGTGGTCCTAACAGACCTAATACAGACCCAACCGATGCTCCTACTTCTCCAACACAACCTGCATGTACTCATTCTAATATGCAATTCGTTAAAACTGAACAAAAAGCAACATGTTCAGCTACAGGTGTTGACTTATATAAGTGTTCGAATTGTGACCATGTGGAAGACAGAACAACTGCAAAGGACACAGTCAATGGTCATAATGTAGAGGGTACGATTAAAAACCCAACTTGTACAGAGCCTGGTTTGCAATCAGGTACATGTAAATTGTGCGGAAGAACTATTGAAAATAATGTTATACCTGCACTCGGTCATCAGTTTTCACAGTGGAGTGTAAAAAAACAGGCTACTGCTACTGAAAAGGGTATAAAGGAAAGAACATGTCTTGAATGTGGCCTTAAGGAAACCGGTGAATATACAACAGGCGATGAGCTTAACCCTTTTGAACCTTCAACAGATGTTATAATGCCATCTGAACAGGAATCGGAAACATACAGAGAAGATTTCCTTGAATTTGAAACTGAGACAACTGTGCCTTCAGAAAGCTTGTTGACAAGACTTAATATTAAAGGCAGTGACATTGCTGTAATTATTATTGTTCTCCTTGCAATAGTAATGGTAATTGCTCTTTTGGTATATGTTCTTCTCTTGTCAAGAAGAAAGAAAGAGCCAAAACCTAAGGTGGAAAAAGCACCAAAGGTTAAAGCTTCGAAGGGTGAAAAGAAAAAGGGCGAACAGCCTGAACCGGAACAGGCTGAGCAGGTAGAAGCAGAAAAAACTGAAGCTGGAGTTTCAGAACAAGCAGAAACAAGCATACCTGAAGCAGAAGAAGTTAAGAATTAATACATAACGGACGAGAAGTTGAGCTTTTCGTCCGTTTTTTCTTTGCGTTTCTTATTGAAAAGAGTCTTTGTATGTGATAAAATTAAATAATTAAATAATAAGGGGATTTATTATGTCTGATTTTAAAGAAAAAATTGTTGTTGCCGCAATGAAATTAGGAATGAAGGTTATTAGCGCAGATGTTTCTCAGGAGGAAGCATTACAGGCTTTGGGTGAGGTTACTGTTACTGACGGTATGCCTGAAATTCTTCGCGAGGCTGCTGCAGAAACTGCTGTTTTGCTTGAAAATAATGGTGTTCTTCCTTTTGCAAAGGGTAGTCGTGTTTCTGTTTTCGGTAGAGTACAGAATGACTGGTTCTTTACAGGATATGGTTCAGGTGGTGACGTTAAGAAGCCTTATGGTGTGAATCTTATTGAAGGACTCAAGAATTGCGAGGATTTAGTTCTTAATACAGAACTTTCCGATTTATATGAAAAATGGTGTGACGAAAATCCGGTTGACCACGGGGTATGGGGACATTGGCCTAAATATTATCCTGAGATGCCTTTAACAACTGAAATTGCTAAAAAAGCAAAGGCAAATAGTGATAATGCCGTTTTTGTTATAGGTCGTTCATCGGGTGAGGACAGAGAAAATACTCTTGAAAAAGGCAGTTACTATGTGACTAATGAAGAAAGAACAGCACTTCACCGAGTTTGTGAGCAATTTGATAATGTTACTCTTATTTTCAACATCGGTTCAATTATGGATATGAGCTGGCTTCGTGAATTCGGAAACAAAATCGGAGCGATTATGATTGTATGGCAGGGCGGTATGGAAAGCGGTAATGCTGTTGCAGACCTTCTTTGCGGCAAGGTAAATCCTTGTGGTCGTCTTACTGATACTATTGCGAAGAAATATGAGGATTACCCATCATCAGAAAACTTCGGAAATCTTGAATACAACAATTATGTTGAAGATATTTATGTGGGATACCGCTATTTTGAAACATTCAACAAGGATGCTGTTGCTTATCCTTTCGGTTATGGTCTTTCTTACACAAACTTTGACATTTCATTTGACAGTGCTGAGATGGGCAAGAAGAATATTACTGTTAAATGCACTGTAAAGAATACAGGTAAGGTTGCAGGTAAAGAGGTTGTTCAGGTTTATGTTGCAAAGCCTTGCGGAATACTCGGTAATCCTGAAAAAGAACTTGCTGCATTCAGTAAGACAAAGGTGTTGCAACCCGGTAAGAGTCAGAAAGTAAAGATTGTTGTACCTATTGAAAGCTTATATTCTTATGACGATAGCACAGGTGCGGGATACGCCTTCTGTTACGTTATGGAAAAGGGCGAATATGCTCTTTGTATCGGTAATAATGTCCGCAACGCAGAAAAGGTGTGGAGCTATTATCAGGAAGAGACTGTACCTACGGTTAAATTAAAACAGATTTCAAATCCATCGATACTTTTTGAAAGATTTTATAACAGTAAGGGTAACCTTGTAAAAGAGCCTGTTACACCACCTAAATATGATTTGAAGCAGATTATATTGGATAATATCGGTGAAGCAGTTGAAATCACAGGTGATAAGGGATATAAGCTTTCTGATGTTGAAGACGGAAAAGTTTCAATGGAAGATTTTGTTGCTCAGTTAAGTCTTGAAGAATTAGAAGCAATTTCTCGTGGTGACTATAAAATGGATTCACCTTTAGGTGCAAAGGGTAATGCAGGTGCTATGGGTGGTGTGCTCCAAAGCCTTCGTGACAAGGGAATACCACCAATGATTACAACTGATGGTCCTTCCGGTATCCGACTCCTTTCATATTGCTCACTTATTCCTAACGGCACGGCTCTTGCTTGTACATTCAATACAGAGCTTGTGGAAAAGGTTTATGCAAAAATCAGTGAGGAATTAAAAGAAAAAGGCAGTGATATACTCTTGGCACCTGGTATGAATATTCATCGTAACCCACTTTGTGGCAGAAACTTCGAATATTACTCAGAAGACCCTGTTGTGACAGGACTTATGGGTGCTGCTGCAGTAAAGGGTATTCAGACCTGTGGAGGCAGTGCTTGTCCGAAG
>JAZSHP010000075.1:0-11962 GCA_045533355.1 Candidatus Fimenecus sp. | reverse complement strand
AGAATTTGATTTTGAAGAATTTGCAAAAAGAGTAGATGCCGTTCTTGTGGGAAAGGTGAGAAAAGATATTATCGTTTCTCTACCTTCAAGTATGGCAGAATCGAAGATCATATCTATAAAAAATAAGACTGACAAAGATACGAAATCTCTTGTGGAAAAACAATGTCAGAGCTTTGGCAAGGCGAGCAACATAACTCATGTAATAAACAGTACATTTCTTGGTAAACGTGAAGAGCAGGGTGACAGTGTATCATATTTCTTGATATCTGCCGTTTCAAAAGCTGTGATAAATGAGCTTATTGAAAGCTTCGAAGACCAGGGAATGAAAATCACAAGAATTGTATGCAGTCAGTACAATCAGGTGTGCCTTTCTAATCTTTATAACAGCGAGTACGACTCATTAAATCGTATTGTATTTGATATGGGACATAAGGAAAGCAGAATAACGGCATTTGCTGAGGGCGTTGCTGTTTATACCCGTGTAATAAATTACGGTTTTAATGACTACGTAGAAAAGATTTTCAAGGTACATACAGATGCAGGAAAAAGAGATATCCAAAAAGCTCTCATTAACATAGGCGGTGATAATAAGCTTCTTGAACGTGACGGTATTGCCTTTTTTGAAAATATAAATAAAAACCTTTATCTTAAATGCATTTCCGATGTAGATGATGAAATACTTAATGAGATATCAAGGATACTTGATATGTGTAATAACAACGATATTGATATATCCAAGATATTCTGTACCGGCTCGCATATTATAGGTTTTTCTGAAAAACTTGAAGAAGCCTCAGGAATACCGTGTGAAAATGTATATTTTACATATGAGGATGAAATCAGCGGTGAAAACTTTGTTGTGATTATTGATACAGAAAATATCGAACCGACATTTTCTGGTGCAGTGGGTCTTGCTGCATGTCCGATGTTTTAACAGGGAGGTAAGCGTTAAATGAAGGGTAATGTAAAACAAAATCTTATTCCTGAAGATATAAAGGAAAGGTACTCTAAGAAATATCTTATTGGTTTTGTTGTTTTATTAGCTGTGTTTCTTGTGATTTCTATAGCAATTCCATATATAAGTATGGGTATTGTTAAGTCGCAGATAAGCAGAATTGAGAGCGAAAACAATGAATATAACATAACGCAGACAGAAATATCCGGCATAACTGCCGATATAGAAGGTTATAAAAGCATAATTGAGGCATATCACGAATCAAATTTCCCTTTTTACCAGTTTATGTACGACCTCGAAGTATTAAGACCCGGAACAGTAAATATTATTTCTGTTGATACAACGGACAGGCTTGTAAATGAAGGCGCTTCTGATGGTGATAATGAAAAGAGCGTGGAAAAAGATAAAGAAACAAAGGAAGCCGATGGGAAGAAAAAGGATGAAGAAAATCTTGAGAGTATTGAGGATGTATCTTTGCCTGAAATTAAATATGAAAAAGACCTGTATCATCAGAATATAACAATCAGAGGATACGGGAGCAGTCAGAATGATATTTCAAACTATCTTCATTCAATAAGCGAGCTTTCATATATAACAAAAATCAATGTCGTTGCTATTGAAGAACATAAAATTGAAAACGGAATATATAACATATTTGAAGTAACTGTAGAAGGGTGGCCGGTATAATGAAGCTTAAATTTATTCATAAAGCAATAGCTGTGATAATGGCATGCATATGCGTGATGTATTTGTGCTTTAATTATATAGTTTTACCTGCTAATAAGAAGGTAGATGCTCTTAATATTCAGAAAGAGAAGCTTGAAGCAAAGTCATCTGATATTAAGCCATTGCTCGACCAAAAAGCTGAACTTGAAGAAAGACGTGAAATGAACCTTGAGGAGTATGAGAGCATAAGATTTGATAAAGCCTCTAATACAGCTACATCAGAAGAATTTCTTGTATTCCTTGGGGGAGTTGCGGAGAAAAATAATACGAAAGTAACGGGGTTTTCTGACTTGGGTACAGAGCCGGAAGATGATGGCCTTTATAAAGCTTACTATGATATAGAGCTTTCAGGGACTCCATTCGATATAGCAAGAACTGTTCAGGCGCTTAATGATATGAAGATAAAATACAGCGTTGGTTCAATGTCGTACAGACAGGATAAAGAGTATGACTACTTAAAGAGATTTTTCGATACTGAAACAGATTTGCCCTGGTACACGGAGCCTGAGGAAGAAGAGAATAAAGAAGAAATAGAAAATACAGAAATACCTGAAAATATTACAGATGATAACACAAACAATAATCCGACAGAAAATATTCCTCAAGGTACTATTACTCAACCTCCGGCAAGTAATCCTCCGGCGGTTGAAAAAAATGAAGATGTGACCGGAGAGACAGAAACACCAAACAGAAATGAAGGTATAGTTATTCCGGATGAGGATGATAAAACGATAGAAGACAGACTGAATGACCTTTTAAATATCAGTGTAAGAAACAATATGGCAGTTAGAGTAATTCCTCTTAACAATGTTGTATATCAGGAGCCTTTACTATATTCAAACAATATGAGGCTTTCATTTACAATTTGCCTTACAATGTTTAATGAACCTTCTCCGGACACAAGTTTTATTAATCTTAAACCCGATACAGAAGAAGATACAGGAGCGACGGAGGAAGATGATGGAGTACTTTGAGTATGTTGTAAAAAACCATCTTACAGGAAAAAAATCAACAGGCATTGTGACTGCAGACAATTTTGAGGCAGCAGAAGATACACTGAAGCGTCGAGGGGAAGATATTATTTCAATTTCCCCGATGAAGGATTTTCTTAATATCAGAAAAAGGTTATATGACTTTTCAACCAGAACAAATAAAAAGTCAAAAAGTGAGTTCTTCACAATGTTGAATTTTATGCTTGAATCAGGAATGTCACTACACGAAGCACTCGTTAATATTCGTGATTCAAGTATAAACAAGTCGCTTCGTAATCTGGGAAGAACTACTGCTGATGAAGTTCGAAAAGGAGCAACACTCAGCAGTGCAGCAAGAAAAACAAATCAGTTTGATGAAGCGATAGTTGAACAGATAACTGCAGGTGAAGAATCAGGAACAATCAATAATGCTCTTAATCGTATTGTGGCACAGATGGAAAGAGAAATCGAGTTTAAAGGGAAAATCAAAAGTGCCATGATGTATCCAATAATTATCTGTGTTGTGATGGTAATTGTACTTTGGGTACTTATGACCGTAGTTGTTCCGTCTCTTGCAAATACACTTGTTTCTATGGGCGGAGAATTACCTTTGATTACAAAAATAGTAATCGGTGTTTCTGATTTTATGGCAAAATCAACTCCATATTTAATAACTGGGTTAATTTTAGCTGTAATAGCTTACAGGATTGCTGTAAAAAATAAAAAGATTAAGCTTTATATTGATTCGTATAAACTCAGAATTCCCATTATCGGGAAAATGCTTGAAAAGATTGAATTAAGCAGATTTTGCAGCAATTTATCAGCTATGCAAAAAAGTGGTATAACTCTTGTGTCATCACTTAAAATTGTTAAGGCAGCGATAAAAAATCAAAGAATAGCTTCTTATGTTGAGAAAGCATGCACATTGGTTGAAATATCGGGAATGAATCTTTCAACAGCCTTGTCAAAAGCGGGAACATTTCCATCTATGATGCTACAGCTTATTGAAGTCGGTATTGAGTCTGGACAGATAACTGAGGTTCTGGACAGAATATCATTACAGTATGAAAAAGAAACGGATGTTAGTTTAAAAAGGTTGACAAGTCTTATAGAACCTATTATGATTGTAGTAGTAGGTCTTTTAGCAGGTGTTGTTGTAATTTCTATTCTTCTCCCTATGTTTGCATTGACTGACAATCTTGGAGTGTAACTTTTATATATGGTAAGTAAAAATCATGGAGTGATATTAGCGTGAATGAAATAGAAAAAGTATTTGAAGCTTTAAAAGAAAAAGGGTACGATCCGATTGCTCAAATAACCGGATATGTTTTGAGTGGAGATCCTACATACATTACTGCTCATAAAGGAGCAAGAAATATCATCACAAAAATTGATCGTGAAGATTTGCTTAACGATGTCTTTAGGTATTATTTTGAAAATAAGAATTAATAGTATTTATTTTGCTGCCTGATAAGGCAGCTTTTTATATTCAACAGAATAAATTGCATTTTGCACTACCTTAATTTTTGAAGTGAAAGGTGGTGCTTTTTTTATTCTCAAGGTCGGGTGCACGATGCGGTTTATAAATAAAAATTTTAAAAATTTCGGAGGTATTTTTATTATGAAAACATCAACAAATGTAAACAAAAAAGAAAATGGAAAAAATTTCCAGATGCGTAAGCGCCGACTCGCAGTATGTGAATAATACAAGAAATCCCATAACATTGGTAGTTAAGGGGTTTTTGAGTATTTGTTCATCAATAGGGAAATGAACAGTAGAATCTTGTGAAAATAGCAAATTTGCAATAAGTGAAGCGACAAAATAATTGAATTGTCGTTTTGTTCATTTTTCTTGAAAATAAAGAGGTTAAATTGACCGAAAAATCCCCACTTTATATTATATCATAGGAAAATATAAGACTGTTTTTTGTATTATTTCTATGCTATTATTTATAAAAAAGTGGAGTGATGAGCAATGAGTAATATTGTTCCTTTTTCAAGTGCGTCAGGTGATTGGCGTAAAAATTATAGATATGCGGTATATGAACATAAGCTGATAGCTCCCAACGGTGAAATTTGTACAAGATCTTTTATAGTAATAAAAAACAAGTATGATGTTATAGTTCATTTTACAAATTTACATAGGTTTGTATGTTCGTATGAGAATAAGGTTTTTGTCCCGATAAATTCTGATGCGAAGAACAGAATGTTATATGTTTGTAAATTACTGAATTACATAATAATAGAGAATTATGAACGATTTAGGATTAACCACATTTTTTCCTTAACAAAAGAGTCAATTATAAGCTTTCTAACGAATTATGCTCAAGAGGAAATAAAAGAGGGCAGGTTTCGAGGAGAGCAAAGTGTTGAGCGATGTACGGATGCCATTTTAAGCTTCCATCGGCATTTATATAAAGCCTACGGGGACTATCTTACGTTAAAGCCCATGGAACTGTATAGCAAAGTTGAAGTTCCGGACCGGAGAGGCAATTTAAGAATTAAATATGTTCCGAACTTCAATATAAGAGGGATAAAAAAGCGTGATGCAATATATCGAGATATGCCCACAAAAGCTCTTGAAATCCTTTTAGGATTAGCAATGAGATTCGCACCCGATATTTCCTTTGCATTATGTTCGCAAGCATTCGCCGGATTAAGAGCAGGAGAGGTTCTTAATATGCGTCAAGAAAATAGTCCGGCAGGAAGAGGAATAGTTTTTACATATATCGAAGACAGAGTATTGAGAGCTGAGATAGATGTTACAAAAGAACTTCCGATGAGAAGTGATGGTGTTATTTGCGGCAAAATCAAAAAGGAGCGTAAACAAAGCGTATATCCACCTTTCCTTGATGCGTTTATGGTTGCATACAAAAGACATTTAAAGTTTTTGAATATGCAAGGTTATGAAGATCAATATGCTCCAATGTTTGTTGATAAGCGTGGAATGGCAATGACTTACGACACATATTACAGACGATTTACCGAGCTGGTAGAAAATTATTTTAGACCGGCACTTATATCAAGTGAGGACCCTGTTTGTAATATTTACGGTCAGATATTGTATGAAAATAAAATCGGTTTGCATGTTTTAAGACACTGGTTTTCAGTTCAACTTGTTTTGCATGGTGAAGATATAGCGCAAATACAGTATTGGAGAGGAGATAAAAGTCCGGAAAGCGCATTTGCATATTTGCAGAATAAAGGGGATTTGATTAAAGAACTTGAATTATCCAATAATGCATTGGCTGAAATACTGATGAAACAAGGTGAAATTTCATATTATGAAAAACAGTAAAATAAGTGTATTTGAATTTGCGGAAGAACTTGCAAGAGATTTGAATTCAGCCTACACGAATACGGCAAACTGTAGAGAGGACTTATATGCTTATTTGGAAAACAATAATTGGTTTGAATTAAATTATAAATTTTCAGATAATGATGTTGAAATATACTGCCATGATTGCGATAGTTTTGCTGAAGCCATACGACTATGGCTAATTGCATACAAAAAAACAAACTATGAAAAATTTATGTTATTGTATGATACTTTTAAACATCAATATCCTATAACTTGCTCGTTATATTCTAAATTTATCTATGCAAAAAATATGGAGCACGAGGAAGTGTCTTGGAAACTTTTTGATTGTATTATTGCAGAAATCCATAAAGAAATAACAGAATATTCTGAAGAGGAATTGGATGAAATTATACAAAAATTCTACAAAGGAGTAACGCTTTCTGCTCTCAGACTTTTTACAGAGTTTTTGCAGAAATCAAAAAATAACGGGCGTGCGTTATTGCAATGGAAGTACACTTTTCAGGAGTATGATAAAACAAGCAAGGTGAAGTGCGCATATTCTATGGACGATTTTTCCGTTATGGCATATTATATTTTCAATAAAGAAGCGTGGGAGCGACATAATATGCTTTTTAAAGCAATTAAGTCAAAAAAGACTGCTAATTTATGGCTTTATATGGCATTGCATTTTATGTGTGCTTTGCGAAAAAGCGACATAAAGAGGTTGGAGTTTCCTTATATAGACTTTGATAAAGACTATGTAAAAGATGCATTGTTGTCAGGTGAGTTTAAGAAAGAAGATGCATATAGGCTTGCTGACAATATGAACATTCTTTTTGAGCTAAAGCCCATGAAACCATCAAAAACTTCGAACTATTCAAATGTTCCAAACTTAAAACTTTTTATTCCGGAGAGCTTAAAGGAACCTTTTGGATTTATTCTGGCTACTGCTTTGCTGCATCGGAATAAACGAACGCCGATTATTCGTTTGTTTGATACTGACGAGAACCTTCTTTGGACATTGGCACATATCAGAAATTTCTTTGGTGATGAATTTACAAAACTGATAGGGAATCGTCCTTTTTCTAGCTTGTGTGCGAATAAATCATATTTACAAGGTATAGAAAGCACAGGAGAAGTCGTTACGGGAAAAAGTACAGCAAAAGGTTATATGATGGCAGCTTTAGCTCGAAGTCATAAAGGCGGAATAGGAACACTGCCTAAGACCACGGATGTTTATTTGAAAGACGCTAAGTTTAGTGGATATAGTCCAGAATTTATTATTCGTGAAATGTTTGAACGAGGTATATTTAGCTTCATCCCAGCGGTTTTATTGGAAATGATAACTGACAGGCAATATATTAAACTTTCAGTAGGCGAGCAAACCATATTAGTGAAAGAATTAGGGTTAGAGGCAAATCAGGTTGAGAAAATAGTATCAAGCGTGAACCGAGGTCTTATAAAAAGCGAAAAAATGGTTAAATCGTTGCTGTTGAAAAAAGAGTCAGCATATGAAGCACTTCAAAACATAGCTACGGGAAATGCACCGGGAAGATGTGATGAGTATTTATGTATGTTGACAGCTATTAATAAAAAGTGTGAATATCCTGATAGGGATAACTGTTTGGGTTGTGGTTATGAAATATATACGAAGTCCACAGTTCAGACTTTAATGAAAGAATATGTTTATCTTATGGGATTAAAGCGTAAAACATCAGATAAAATTGAAGCATCAAGATATTCAAGAATATTGGAACAAACGATATTACCTACTATTGCAGAAATAGTTGAGGCGGCAAAGATACTTTATAATGAAAGTGATATGCCACAATTGTTAAGTATTGTTGAAAAGGGGATTCAATATGTTGACAGCGAAGTATGAAGTCGTAGAGGGAATGTATTATAAATATCTTGGTGTATCAAAACTGGATGATGAACAATTTAGTCGTGTAGAAAAAATTTTTATAGAATACCATAGGAAGGGTGTGATTTTAAATGATTCGATTGAAGATTTAGTTTGGGAAGTTACGAACGAAAATGTTACACAAAAATTGAAGTTTTATTTAAGTGAAACAACATACTATCACAAAGCATATCACTGGATAGGAACCTCATACATAACCTTTTTAAAATGTATGAAAGCATATATTTTATTGTGTTTAGGAGACTTGGGACTTAGTAGTTTGCGTGAAATATTGCATTCAATTATCAATGTTGCAGGTATGACACAAAAAGAAATCTTGAGGCAAGTAAAAGGTATCAATCATTATATTTCTTTTCTGCAAATTATACCGGATAGCAACGAGATATGCGATAATGTAATAGAAAGTTTGGAAGAAATATTATGCAAAAAAAGAATTTGTAAAAAGAGTAAGCAAAGGGCTTTAGCGGACTTTGATACTTATCTTAAATTCAATGAACATATGGCTGAGTTTTGGAATTATGCTGATGATGAAGAAAAATTATATTTTTTTCCGCTATATTTTTGGTGGAAACTTACCTCTATATTACCATTGCGTGTGACAGAATTTTTGCTTATTCCAAGAGATTGTTTAGAAAGAAATATCGGTGGGGAAAACATTCTTACCATCCGTAGGACAAAGCTTAAGAGAAAGAGCGAAAAAGTAACATATACTATTGAAGGCGATTATGAAAAGAAAAAATACAGCATTCCGGATAATTTGGCAAATGATATTGTGTGGTATATGAAAGCAACAGAAAACAGTGAAAAACCAACAATAGAAACTTTGTTTATTATTGAACCAAGATATTCGTCTAAGGTCATTTATGAAAAAAATAAGAACAGACATTATTCTTATGCAGATTTAAAGTTGTGTTTATCTGAATTCTATACAAATGTCATCTGGAAAAACGGCTTTCAGCTCGATAAAATAAATTTGGGAGATACACGGCATATTGCAATGGCAAGTTTAATCATTTCAGGCGGTTCCCCTGTTATATGTAAAGAATTGGCTGGTCACGCAAACATAGAAATCAGTTCTCATTATTATACAAATATATCAAATTTGGTAGAGTGTATAACAATGGATCAATACCATAAATTCAAAGGGAACAAAGCTGAATTTACAGGTATACCGAGATATCCTACTACAGTGCCAAATGAAAAACACCGTATAGGAAATGGCTGGTGTGATGTAATAGCTGTCAAAAACGGAGATGTAAGTGAATGTGTTAAAGTTGTAGACGGCAACGGGCATATAGGTGTTTGTGAATCGTGCATTCATTACTGGCCCGACCAAAACGGTGTCAGATTAAAATTCCTTGATGAAAAAGCAGGAAAAGAAAAAGTTGATATGGATACTAAATTTTTGTTGCAAGTGATTGAAACGGTTCGTAAGGGCATTGGTATGGATGAAGAGATTGAACGGGCATTATTGAAACTGCAAAGAAGCAGTAACCATTATAGTAGATGCTTATGGGAAAAATATACTAATATGGAGGTATAGTATGGGCAGACCTAAGAAGGCGGATACAAGAGAAATGCTTAAAATTGTAAATATGTTTTTTGAAGAAAACGGAAATCCGGCAATGCTCAAGTGCAGCACATTAGAGAAGTATGCTCAATCTATGGGATTTAACATAAAAGCATACGATTTCAGAAGATGTATTGAAGTTCGCCAAAGGATTGATGAATTGACAAAAAGTGTATCCATTTACAGTGCAGGCAGTATGGCTTTTAAGAATATGGACATTGATGCCTTTCTTAAAAATAACACTTCTATTGAAAAACTTCGGAGAGCATTGACAGAACTTAATGCATATTGGAAGTCGATATACGAAAATTCTTTAGCTATTGCCAAAAAGAATAAGTCATTAATGTCAGAGCTGCATCGGCGAAAAAAAGAAAAGTCTCTTGTATCGGAAGAATTAACTTCTGTAAAAAATGAACTAAGACATACGATTGCAACAAAAAATAAGCTTATCCTTGAAAATAATTATTTAAAAAGGATGATAAGAGAAAAATTATATCCTTCTGTCGCAAATCAAATATTAAAAAATGAATTTGAGGTAGATGAAATTGAAACAAATGTTACTGAACAAGCGATGGAACACTTAATAGAATCAAATAATCCAATAACGTTCTCAGAAGCTGTAAAAGAGGACAGAACGCTTCAAACAGAAAGTGAGAAATTGCTTGAGAGAATGAGACTGCAGATGAAAGATGATGTGTGATGGTAAAAAGGAAGAGCTTAGCTGTAGAATTTCCAGAGGTTGCAAAAGAGTGGGACTATGAAAAGAATAATGGCTTAACTCCTGATGAGGTCTCTTCGGGCAGTAACAAGAAAATTTGGTGGAAATGCGAAAAAGGTCATACTTGGCAAGCAAATATTTATTCACGCACAGGTTTAGGTTGCCGTTGTCCGTATTGTGCAGGAAAACAACCAGTAAAAGGAGAAAATGATTTCTTAACACTATTTCCGGAGTTAGCATCAGAATGGGATTATGATAGAAACATCGGACTTCATCCCGAAGATTATTTAACACATTCAAACATAGAGTTTTGGTGGAAATGTAAAGAAGGTCACAGTTGGAAAACTACAATACATGTGAGAACCAGCGGGCACGGTTGCCCGTATTGTGCTGGTTTCAAAGCAATTCAAGGGGTAAACGATCTGGTTACTCTAAAACCTGATTTGGCTAAACAGTGGGATTATGAAAAAAATGGCTCATTGCGACCAGAGGATGTAAAATGTTTATCAAATAAAAAAGTCTGGTGGAAGTGTGAAATGGGACATAGTTGGAAAACCACTGTTGCACATAGAATAAGGAATAATTGTCCTTATTGTGGCGGGAAGAAAGTTTTACAGGGATTTAATGATATATGTACTACTCATCCACATTTATTGAAAGAATGGGACTTTGAAAAAAATGATATTAAGCCCGAAATGCTAACGCACGGGTCTAATAAGAAAATGTGGTGGAAATGTCAGATAGGTCATAGTTGGAAAGCAGCAGTATGTGACAGAGTAAAAGGAAGTAATTGTCCGTATTGTGCAGGTCTCAAAGCGTGGCAGGGATATAATGATTTATTAACAAAATATCCCGAGATAGCACAACAGTGGGATTATGATCACAACGTGAATTTAACCCCTTTGGATGTATCCGCTAATAGCAATAAAAAGGTGTGGTGGAGATGTGATAAAGGTCATAGCTGGAAAGCAGCCGTTTATAGCCGAATCCGAGGAAATGGTTGCCCGTATTGTGGCAACAGAATCGTACTTGAAATGTATAATGACTTTAAAACTAAGCATCCTGAAATTGTGAAGGAATGGGATTATGAAAGAAATTTTCCTATAAAACCGGAAAATATGGCTCAAAGTGCAAATGTGAAAGTATGGTGGATATGCAGTCAGGGACATAGCTATTTAGCTACGATTTCAAATAGACATTGCGGTAAAGGATGTCCATATTGTGCAGGAAAGTATCCCATTGTGGGAGAAACAGATTTATTAACAAAATATCCTGAATTAAAAAAGGAATGGGCATATGAAAGGAATGGTAATAAAAAGCCGGAAGACTACACAGTGTATAGTAATATAAGCGTATGGTGGAAATGTGAAAATGGGCACTATTGGAAAGCAACAATTAGATCAAGAAGTTCAGGTTGCGGATGCCCGACTTGTTCTGGAAAAATACGGATAAAAACACGATTTGTTTAAAATTGAAAATTTGTTTAAGCATCTAACATTTAAGTTGGGTGCTTTTTTATATAGATTTAGAAACATTTGCAAAGTAATTACGCAAGTGTTTTTTGTTTGCGAAGATAATAGGTTGCTGAAACTTTCGCCTTAATTTATAAGAAAAAAGGAGGGAAGATTTACTCTTTAAGGAGAGGTTGATGCGATTTGTTATAAATATAAAATTTTTGGAGGTATTTTTTATTATGAAAAATTTATTTATGAACAGAACGAATGAAATTGAGGGACAGGTTACGCCTGCAAAATCAGAAAAAATGAACAAAAAAGGCAAAAATTCACCTCGGGTTAC
>JAZSHP010000014.1:0-18837 GCA_045533355.1 Candidatus Fimenecus sp. | reverse complement strand
GCTTGTCTTCCTAAGACCGCTTGGCCTCCGACTTGCAGAAGTATTTACAGTGGCACATTGAATCTTGCAGACGCTATCAAGGAGGCAACAAAATGAACCTTGATAAATATTTTGTAAAAGCAGAGCTCATTCCTGCAATTGTTCAGGAAGAAAGCACAGGGGAAATCCTTATGCTCGCATATATGAATAAGGAGTCAATGGCAAAAACTCTTGAAACAGGATACACATGGTTCTGGAGTCGTTCCCGTCAGGAACTTTGGAACAAAGGTGCAACATCAGGTCATTTACAAAAAGTGGTTTCAATTCACGGTGACTGTGATGACGATACATTACTTGTAAAAGTAGAACAGACAGGTCCTGCTTGTCACACAGGCAGCAAATCTTGTTTCTTTAATAAAATTAAATGAGGCGAATAAAATGAATGATACATTAGTAAATCTTTACGAAACAATACTTGAAAGAAAAGAAAACAAACAAGAGGGCTCATACACTTGCTATCTTTTTGAAAAGGGACTTGATAAAATCCTTAAAAAAGTCGGTGAGGAATGTAGTGAGACAATTATTGCTGCAAAAAACGGAAACAAAGAGGAAACAGTTGGTGAAATCAGCGACCTTATTTTCCACCTTTTTGTTATGATGGCAAATGAGGGAATTGCAGTAGAAGATGTTATGGCAGAACTTGATAAGAGAAGTAACAAAACAGGAAATTTAAAGACTTTTCATGTAGTTGATAAAAACACATAAACACGACTTGTTTTAAATATAGAGTGAATTGGAGTGTTGGAGTATGAAAGTTTTAGGTATTATTTTAGCGTTACTCGGTGTCTTTATTGTAATAACACTTATCCGTGCAATTTTCTTCAAAGAGAAAAAACAACAGACAGGAAAACTTTCCCCTGAAATGATTGATATGGAAAAGTATTGCAGAGATTTAAGTGATGCAATTAAAATCAAAACAATCTCAAATTATGACAGAGAACTTGTTGATTGGGCAGAATTTGATAAGTTCCATGCATTTTTGGAAGAGCGTTTTCCACTTGTTCATCAGAATATGACAAAGACAAAGGTTGCTGATGCAAGTCTTGTTTATAAATGGGAAGGAACAGACCCAAGTCTTGACGGTATTGCAATGCTTGCTCATCAGGACGTTGTGCCAATTACTGCAGGTACTGAACAGGATTGGGAACACGAGCCATTCAGCGGACATAATGACGGTGAATTTATCTGGGGCAGAGGTGCAATGGATATGAAAAATCACCTTATTGCTGTTATGGAATGTATGGAAGAACTTCTTAATGAAGGTTTCCAGCCAAAAAGAACAGTATATATCTGTCTTGGTCATAATGAAGAGGTTGTTGCAGCACCTGATAATGGTGCAAAGCAGATTGCTGCATACCTTAAGGAACAAGGTGTTCACCTTGAAGCAGTCCTTGACGAAGGTGGCGCAATTCTTCCTGTAAAGCTGGGTAAGCTTCTTGATATTAACCTTACAGGTGTTGGTATTGCCGAAAAAGGTAGTGTTAACTATAAAGTCAGCGTAAATGCAAAGGGTGGACATTCATCACAGCCACCAAAGCATACTGCAGTCGGCAAGCTTGCTGATGTAATCAAGGATATTGAAAATCATCAGTTTAAGGCAATAATGCCTGATTACCTTAAACAGCTCATCAAGAGAGTCGGTATGAATGCAGGTTATCCATTGAGAGTCGTTCTTGTTAATGCTCCTATTTTACAGCCTGTAATTCTTGCAATCGCAAAAAGAATTCCTGCGGCAGCATCTCTTATCCGTACTTGTACAGCTGTTACAATGGCAGAGGGTAGTCCACAGTTCAATGTTCTTCCACAAAAGGCATCAGTTACTGTCAACTTCCGTACAATGCCGGGTGTTTCAATAGCAGATGTTGAAAAGCATATCCGTGACAGCGTAAGAAATAAGGATATCGAGGTTGAATTCCTTGTTGGTAAGGAATCATCAAAGGTTTCTCCAACAGATTCAAAGGCATTCCAGACAATTAAGGAATTAGCGGAAGCACAAAATAGTAAGAATCTTGTGACCCCTTTCCTTGTAATGGGCGGTACAGATGCTTATAATTATGAACCTGTTTGTGAAAATATTTATCGTTTTGCTCCATTCGTTGCAGATACAAAACTTCTTCTCTGCACTCATGGTACAAACGAAAGAATTCCGATTGCATGTTGCGAAGATGCTATTGCCTTCTTTAAGAGATATGTTCGTAAAATGACACAAGAATAAAAAAATAATGAATATAACGACGATGGTACCAATAAACCATCGTCGTTTTTTGTTATATGTAATGTTATAAATTATAATTTGTCGGGCTCTTTTAATTATTAAAATGGATATGAATCGTAGGGGACGATGCCCACATCGTCCCGAAGTCGGTCAATAGCACACTTTAGAACGGGACGATGTGGGCATCGTCCCCTACAAGATATGTTGTTCTATATTAATTCCCCGATAAACTCCGATTTACAAAACCAAGTCAAAAACAAAAATCCCAAGGATGTTTTCCTTGGGAATTTTTTATTCACCTACAAATTCTGCTATCTGATGTTTTTCTTTTGCGCCAACAAATCTTTTTACTTCCTGCCCGTTTTCAATGAGAAGGACTGTTGGAATACTCATTACACCATAAGTGAGAGCAAGTTCTGTTGCTTCATCAACATTGAGCTTACAAACCTTTACCTTATCAGTTTCTTCCGAATATGCCTCAATTTCAGGTGCCATCATCATACATGGTCCGCACCAATCCGCATACATATCAAGAAGCACCGGTTTTTCCGATTTCAAAACTTCCTGTGCAAAATTATTTAAATCTACTTTTATAACTGCCATAATTATCTCACCTTCCAATATAAAGCTCTTGCTTTATCAATATCATTCTGGTCAACACCGCACTTATCTGTATTACGAGCAAGCATTGCACCACACATTTCAATATTAAGCACTGAAACCGCTTGTAAAAGCTGATGCTTGATTACCTCAAAGCCTATTTCACCATCACTGCCACTTGTTACAATAAGTACTGCTTTGCGATGCTTTTCAATAGGGTTTCTCATATTACGACGGAAACGAGCCTCATAATAACGCTGAAAACGGTCAATGAGTGCTTTGAACGGAGCCGGCACACCCATAAAATAAATCGGTGTAGCAAAAACTATTACATCTGCCGATTCAAACTTCTTGAGAAAATCCTCTAAATCCTTCTTTGAACAACCATTACCCGTCTTGCAATAACCACAGGCATTACATGGAGTTGGATTTAATTCATAAAGATTTACTACTTCAAATTCTGTGCCCTTAGGAAATTCACGCAAGAGGCTACCTACAAGTTTTGCGGTGTAACCTGTTTTTCTTGGTGATGCCATAATTGCCAGTACAGATAATCCATTTGAATAGTTTTCGTTTTTATCGTGACCTAAAATCATCTTTATTATTCCTCTGTTTTTTCTTCTGCTTGTTTTTCTTTTTTCTTATCAATATTAACCTGACGTTTGATTTTCTTTGTAGTAGTTTTTTCAAACTCAGTTTCACTTATATCATAGCTTCTGATTTTCTTGTATTTAGGAAGCTTTTTGTTTACATCTTTAACTGCTTCGTCAACAGTTTTCTGAACGTCTTCCTTTGTAATATCCTGACGCTTAAGATTGTTTTTTATTTGCTCAAAGTTAGGATAAATCATTGCACTTACCAATGTTTCATCATCAACATCGTCTGCAAAAACAATACTTTCCTCAATAACAGGGTTGGTGTTAAGATAAAGTTCAACCTCTTCAGGGAAAATATTCTTACCATTCTTGGTAACAATAACATTTTTACTTCTACCTGTAATCTTATAACAATTATGACGGTCACAAGTACCAATATCCCCTGTTCTGAACCATCCTTCAGGAGTAATAACCTGAGCAGTTGCCTCCGGATTTTTATAGTATCCGTTCATAACCATTGGTCCTCTTACCCAAATTTCACCAACGCCCAATGCATCAGGGTTATAGATTGCCACCTCTGCTCCCGGCATAGGAGTACCGATGGAATCAGGAAGCATAAGTCTGTCATTGTTACAAGCAACCAAAGGAGCACACTCAGTAAGACCATATCCGATATAAACATCAATACCCATATGCATAAAGTCCTCTGCAACTCGTGGGTCAATAGCAGCGGCACCTGTTACAATAAGACGGAGTCTTCCGCCAAAGGTTTCAATAACCTCTGCAAAAATTTTTCTGTCAACGCCCTTGATACGCATTGCTCGACTTGCCTTGGATGCATATTTACCAAGTTTGAAAACAAGTTTGCCGGCAGTTTTTTCTTCCATCTTTTTCATAATTTTTGCATGAACTTTTTCAATGAGAAGCGGAACAGTTATAAAACAAGTAGGCTTGATTTCCTGAAAATCTCTTGTAATATAACGAAGTCCCTGATTAAAGCCTATGCAAGCACCTGAATAAATAATGTAGAGAAAACCAACTGTACATTCGTATGTGTGATGAATAGGAAGAATGGAAAGAAGCTGGTCTTCAGGAGTAACCTTAATACATCCTGCCGCACCCATAACAACTGAACAGATATTTTTCTGACTTAAACAAACACCCTTTGAAACACCTGTTGTACCGGATGTAAAAAGGATTGCTGTTGTAGCATCAGGGTCAATAGATATCCTTTCAAGATATTCTTTTCCGCTCTTATAAAGTTTTCTACCGACTTCAATGTAATCCTCAAAGCAATCAACACCGTCAATTTCAACTTCTTCAAAAGAAATAAATCTGAAACCTTCCGGAAGCTGGTCTTTATATGCATACAACTTCTTAATATATTTCTTGTCACCAAAAAGGACAGTCGCATCTGAATCCTTGATAACATCCAACATATTTTCAGTTGTCAATTCCTTGTCGATAGGTACAATAATATTATTACTGCATGTAACACCGAGGTATGTTACTGACCAGTTATATGAATTAACACCTACAACTGCGATATGAGCTCTTTCATACTTATCCTTGATGAGACTATTTGCAAGATAATTTATGGAATGACGAAAACTACTATAAGTAACCTCATAGTAGACAGCATCCTTATTTCTTAATTTGTATGCAGGACGTTCAGAATAAAGTCTCTCACTCTGGTCAATCAAGTCCTTAAAATCTCTTATATAACGAACATCATAAAATGGTTCGTTTATAGGAAATCGACTTCTTACTTCCATATTGTATACCTCGAATTAATAATTTTTCTATAAAAGTAATTAATTATATCACAATTTAATCAATTTGAAAACATAAAATTTCCAAAATTTACAAACTGGTCACTTTTTTTATTGCTTGTTTGTACTCTTCATAAGTCATATATGAATTTATGATTTTAAGCAGTGAGGATGAACTGATTTTTTCCGGCAAATCCAATTCCTTCGCCAACATCTTGCGGATATGACTACTATTTTCTCCTCCGCTGACACCATCCTCAAAAAAGTCAGTATGAGTAATTTCACGAGATTGCTTTTTATCATTCTGACTATATAAAACACCTGATTTTTCCAAAGCCTCTATAATAACTCTTACATCCATTCCTTCAACGCCAAGTTTTCCTTCCTTAGAAGCCTCTGTTTTTCTTTTTTCCTTGCCATAAACATCAGGTATATATACATTTTTCACATTTTCGCTTTTTGTTATTCCTTTTATGAAAGAGCGAATTTTAAATCCTGCCGAGTCACTGTCGGTCATTATGACTATACCCTGTTTTTCAGCAAGAAAACGTATAAGCTTTTGCTTTTCCTTATCCTTGAAAACAGCAAAACCATCAGTTTCGATAATCACTGTATCAAGAATACCTGACAACTTGATTTTGTCATATTTTCCTTCTACTATTACTACTTCATTAATTTTTATCACAGTTTTCACCTTGCTAATATAAGTGAAATCTTCACTATAAGTTTTTCAAGTATAAGCTCACCATTCTGCGCTGTACTTTTCAATGCTCTGTCACTCTCTGCAAAGCAATCAAGGCACTCACGCAACTGTTCCATAGAAATCTTTTTTGCGAATTTATCGGCATTTTTTAAACGAAAATCTTTATTTCTGTAATCAAATACTTTGGCAGGATAGAGGACTCCTTCTCCCCCCGAGGTTGAAACCTTCACACGATAAATATCTACAAATGACATTAAAATTACACCGAAAATATCAATAGGCTCTGCCTTTTGCAGCATAAGGATATGCAAAAGCTCAAGTGCACCCTGAGGGTTATGATTGAGAACAAGTTTTGACAAATCAAAAATTTTTGCCTCAAGTGAACGAACAGCCACGCCATCGATACATTCACGGGTAATTTCATTTCCCTGACCTGCAAAATTAGCGGCTTTCTGAATTTCATTGAACAAGGTGTTTAGTCCGTCTCCTGCTATTTCAATAAGGTATGATGCTGTGTTTTCATTCATCATACAACCTTGCTTTGAGGCATAAGCACACAAAAGCTTCAGAAGATTTCTACCTGTTGGTTGCTGGAATTCAACCACTGTTGCACATTCATTGAATTTATCAACAACCCATTTCCATTTTGCAGTTTTGGGTTGAACATCTATACTATCCATCCAGAAAATTGTAATGGATGTATCAGGGATGTTTTCAAGAAATGAAATCAAAGTGTCCTTATCATCACCATTTAACGCATCAAGAGGAAAATCACGAGCAATTACTACACAATATTCACTCATAAATGGCATACTCTGTGCACCCTCCATCACGTCATCGAGGGTGTTTTCTTTTCCGTCATATTTTCGCAGACTAAAAGTCTCACTGCCCGGTGTTACAAAAGTTTTACATATCTTTTCAGTATAAAACTGTTTGAGATACTCCTCACTTCCATAAAACAGATAGCAATTTGACATATTTCTGTCTTTAATCTGTCGTTTTAAATCTGCCTCATAAATCAGCGCCATTTTCTTTCTCCTACACCTACAAATAGAGAGATACATTTTCAGATTCTTTGAGCGAAATCACCTGAAAATCTTTCTCTGTCCCACTCAATTGTTCTGAATTTTCTCCATATATAATAATTATATCACATTCTCTTATGTTTTCAAATAGATTTTCTGCATTTTGAGAATCTGTGATTATAATATTCTTTTCATCCGATGTTATTGCGATAAAATCATTTTCTTTTATATCAACTCTCACATTGTTATTAAGCTCCAATCCACTCACATTACTTTTTGAATTTTCCTCAAAAATCTGCGGTGCTTTATGGCAAAAATATGTATCTGTAATGCCAAAGTTATCATAGAAATTTATTATTTCCGACACTGTCCTGTTTTCTTTTTCTGTTACTATGAGTGCATCAGGGTGCTTCTGATTATGTTTATTCAACAAGGTAGTTATTTCATCAAGATATTTCTTTTTCTGTGTACCAATCAACAATGACTTTCCCTTATAATTAACCATAACAATCGGATTATTCTCAGTTGCAGCAATTTCAACTGACACATTATTATAATCATACATCGTACAATAAGTGGCAAGTATCACAAATACAACTATCAAAACTGTCGTAGTATGCTTTATAATATGAATTTTATATTTTTCTGTAATAAATACTGCTAAAACTCCTACAATCAAAAGAATAAAAAAGTATTCATAATATTTATGACTCAACGAAATAGTAGACCACTCTGCCGCGCCAATCTTTTCAGCAATAAAATGTAAAAACTTACCTATTACTCCCGATATCATAAAACAAAGATGTGCAAATGGTTTCATGTAAAGACAGTGAAAACCCACACCACAAACTGTGCATACCATCATAATCATTGCCAAGTCAACCATAAGGAAATTTGTGAGAACTGACACTACGGATAGCATTCTTAATTTAAAGATAAATACCGGCAATGTGAATACCGTCGTAGAAGAGCTGATTGAAACAGTTGTACCTATCAAATCAAATAAAGGCATTTTAGATATGGCTTTACCTTTTGTTTTTTCATTTATCCATGCCTTAATTTTACCTGAATAAACAAGCATTGCCAAAGTTGAAAGAAAACTCAACCATAACGCAGCTGAAAATGCTGCGAAAGGATTAACCAGAAGAATAAAAACAAGTGCGATTCCTATGGAATTTATACTGTCTGCATCACGATTAAAAAACTTTGCTAAAAGCACTGCACCAACCATAGCTCCTGCTCTTATCACTGATACACTGAATCCCGTTATTGATGCATAAACCAACAAAGTAAATATACCTATGAAAGGTGCTTTTCTTCTTAATTTGGGAAATTTATATAAAAACCTGATAATTCCCAAAGACCAGAGTGTAACGTGAAGACCTGAAATAACGAGCAAATGAGATGTACCGCAATAATTGAAGTTGTTTATTACATTTCTGTCTAATTCCGATTTGTCCCCTATTGTCATTGCTGTTGCTATTGCACCATTTCTGCCGGGAAGATATTGAGTGATGACTTCCACAAAGCCTCTTTTTATTGCTCCCATATTTTTATAATACCAATCCACTTCACCTGTTTTATAAAGATTACATCCATCACTACCGAAAAATGTAAAGTACACCTTTGATGAAAGACTATTTTCAAAGAAATTCGAAGTTTCATATACCTCTGCACTTTTACCAACAAGTTTTACGCAATCTCCTTCTTCAAGGTAATTATCTTCGTCCGATACAAATCTTATTTTATAATTTTTACCATTGGGTTTTATTATATATGTAAAGGCGTAATCGGAATCCGTAGGAGTTGCGCATACTACACCTGTCAATGTCTGCTCATTTTCAAATTCTTTTAATTCCCCAAGATAATACTTTTCAGCACCAACAAAGGAGAATGTAAATGTAATCACTCCAATTAGGGCGAAAACAACAGAAAGATATTTTCTCAAAGATTTAAAAATGAGAAAACAACAAAAAATGACTACTGCTCCGATTAACAGAGCAATAGTCATCTTATGTGTAATATTAGAAATAACAAGGAAAGTTACAAGCATTGAAAAGCCGATTGTAGCCATTGGTCTTTTCAATGATAATTCCCCCTTAAACCATTTTTTCTGAAAGGTTATCTCCGCTTAAAATGTGGAAATGAATGTGCTTTACAGTCTGTCCTGCTTTTTCACCACAGTTGTTGATGATTCTATAGCTGTCAACTCCTGCAAGAGAAGCAATCTCAGGAATTTTTGAGAAAAGATATCCGATTGCTTCACAGCTTTCTGCATTTATATCATTAGCTGATGATGCAACATGTTCCTTTGGAATTACAAGTACATGAACAGGAGCCTGTGGTGCAATATCGTGGAAAGCAAGGATTTTATCGTCCTCATAAACTTTATTTGACGGAATTTCACCGTTTGCTATTTTACAAAAAAGACAATCCATAATGATTTCTCCTTACTTAAGCATTGATTTTAAAATTTCTTCAGCAGATTTCAAAGCATCGTCAATCTTTGAAATATCCTTACCACCAGCCATAGCCATATCAGGTTTACCGCCACCTGAACCACCAGCTATCTTAGCAACTTCACGGACAATGTTACCTGCGTGAGCACCATTTGCGATTGCATCCTTACTACAAGCACAAGCAAATGAAGCAGTTCCTTTTTCAGCGTTTGAACCTGCAATAACAGCAACTGCGTTTGGTGCAGAATCTCTTGCTGTTTCAGCCATAGAACGAAGTCCGTTGGCATCAAGCTCACCTGCATAGAATACAACAAGCTTAACACCGTTTACATCAACTGCATCTGACATAATATCAGCAGTCTTGAATGAATTAATTTCTGCTTTAAGTGCTGCGATTTCCTTATCCTTTGCCTTAAGGTCGTTTGCAATTGCAACTGCCTTCTGTGGAAGTGCAGATACATTACCAACCTTGAAACATTCTGCAGTAGCGAAAAGAAGTTCATTCTTTTCGTCAATATATTTAAGAACATTCTTACCTGTTACAGCCTGAATTCTTCTAACACCTGCTGCAACTGATGATTCAGAAACAATCTTGAAAAGACCGATTTTACCTGTATTGTCAACGTGAGTACCACCACAAAGTTCAGTTGAGAAGTCACCTGCTTTAACAACACGAACAACGTCACCATATTTTTCACCGAAAAGTGCCATAGCACCCATTGCCTTTGCTTCATCAATAGGCATTTCCTTAATAAGCATTTCTGTAGCATTGAGAATTTCTTCGTTTGCAAGACTTTCAACTGCTTTGAGTTCTTCACCTGTCATACCTGTAAAGTGAGTGAAGTCAAAACGAACTTCATTTACATCTACAAGCTGACCTGCCTGTTCAACATGAGTACCAAGAACTGTACGAAGTGCAGCCTGAAGAAGATGAGCAGCAGTATGATTTCTCATAATTGCTTTTCTGTTTTCTTCATTATATGCAGTTACAACAGCATCTCCAACCTTAACAGCATCACCATTGAGTGTACCGTGATGAAGGACAACACCGTCAGCATCTTTTGTTGTGTTAGTAACCTCAAATGTGCTTTCACCGATTGTGATAACACCTGTGTCACCTACCTGACCACCACTTTCAGCATAGAAAGATGTTTTGTCAAGTACAAGGATAGCGTCACCTGCTTCTACGAAATCTTTTCTTTCACCGTCACTAACGAGTGCCACAACAGTTGCATCTGTATTATTTTCTGTGTATCCTGTAAATTCGGTTTTAGTGATATCTTTAAATGAAACGCCTGAATTTCTCCAGTCTGTTTCAGCACCGTCACGCTTAACTGATTTTGCTTTCATTCTTGCTTCTTCAACAAGTACTTTGAAAGCATCCTCGTCAACTGTCATATTATTTTCAGCAACGATTTCTTTTGTAAGGTCGATTGGGAAACCGAATGTGTCCTGAAGCTTGAAAGCATCTTCACCTGAAAGAACATTGTCTTTTGAGTTTGCCATCATTTCATTGAGAAGACCAAGACCTGAGTCAATTGTCTTATAGAAGCTTTCTTCTTCCATTGCGATAACTTTCTTGATGTAATCCTGCTTTTCTACAAGGTTTGGATATGCATTTGCATTTTCCTTGATTACAGTTTCACAAACCTCTGCGAGGAATGGTCTGTCGATACCGATAAGTCTTCCGTGACGAGCCGCACGACGAAGAAGACGACGAAGAACATAACCACGACCACTGTTTGATGGAAGAACACCGTCAGAAACCATAAATGTTGTACTACGGATATGGTCAGTAATAACACGGAGTGAAATATCCTTTTTAGCATCCTTATGATATTCAATACCTGAAATATCAATAATGTGCTTCATAATATTCTGAACTGTATCAACCTCAAAGAGATTATCAACATCCTGCATAATACAAGCAAGTCTTTCAAGTCCCATACCAGTATCAATATTAGGATTTGCAAGACGAGTATAGTTATTGTTATCGTCATTTTCAAACTGTGTGAAAACAAGGTTCCAAACTTCTATGAAGCGGTCACATTCGCAACCAACCTTACAGTCAGGACTGCCACAGCCTTTATCAGGACCACGGTCAAAGTAGATTTCTGAACAAGGACCACAAGGACCTGCACCGTGTTCCCAGAAGTTATCTTCCTTACCGAAACGAACCATATGTGATGGGTCAACGCCTACTTCTTTAGTCCAGATGTCATAAGCCTCATCATCTTCAAGATAAACGCTGACATAAAGTAATTCTTCAGGGATTTCGAGAACCTTTGTGAAAAATTCCCAAGCCCATGCAGTTGCTTCGTGTTTGAAATAATCACCGAATGAGAAGTTACCGAGCATCTCAAAATATGTTCCGTGTCGAGCAGTTTTACCAACATTCTCAATATCAGGTGTACGGATACACTTTTGGCAAGTTGTAACACGATTTTTAGGAGGTGTTACCTCACCTGTAAAATATTTTTTCATTGGTGTCATACCTGCATTGATAAGAAGAATACTCTTATCTCCCTGAGGTACGAGTGAAAAACTTGGAAGTCGTAAATGTTCCTTGCTTTCAAAGAAAGAAAGGTATTTTTCTCTTAATTCATTAAGTCCTGTCCATTTCATACAGACTACTCCTATTTTATAAAAATTATCCTATAAATTATACAATTATAATGGAAATATGTCAATAAAAATGTAACGCGGAAAATAAATCAGAGTTTGTCGAGGTGAGTGCAGAACGCAGAGTGCAGAGTGCAGAATTTCGGAACTGCGTTGCGATTATATTACCTCCCTCGTCAGAGGGAGCAAAGAAAGTGCAATTGAAAGAGAGCGACAAATTATAATTTATCTTTCAGTTTCAAGTAAAAAAAGACGGAGTCCTTTGGCTCCGTCTTTATAAATTTATTCAAAAATAATTGTTGTAATACTCTTTGCAGGAATTACAAGCTTTTTGATTTCCCCAGAATATGTTTCCTTGAGTTGTTCTTCCTGAGTTGTTGTGATAACTGTCATATTATCCCGGTCAACCTTAAATTTCACTTCTCGGTCTTCGCCTTCATTTGTGATTACAGTTACAACCTTACCATCCGGAGTAAGGAAAGACACAACATTTGTTATATAATTTGCTTCGATTATGTTTCCATTTGAATCTCTTTCTGAAATATAGTCGTAAATATCCTTTTTGGTTTCTACAACCCTACTTCCAACGGGCACATATTTTGTATAATGAGCCATTGCATAATATCTCATTGGAATTTTAATGTCGCTGATATTTCCGTCTGTTGCAACTAAAAGTCCATCGGAATATTCTTTCCCGCCAGCACCGATGCCGATACCATTCACGCCAACCCATGCAGTCCATGAATCAACATGTGTGAAATTGATGTCATTTGCAATAACTCTCGCCTGAAGAAGTGCACCGTCAATAGAATCGATTGGTGCTTCACAAGGAAGATGGCACCATTCTGACATTTCAACAGGAAGGTCAGTAATGTTTTCCTCAATCCAGTTACCAAGTGCGATTTTATTCTCAACATTATTGTCCGACCAATAACTGTGATATGAAAGATTACCGAGATATGGACGGATTTCAGGGTCATTATAAATATACTCAAACCATTCATATGTTCTGTGTCCGATTTCACCTGATTCAGGACCTGAAAGAAGAACACCTTCAAGGTTTCGTTCAGCCATTTCCTTTGCAAAAGCCTTGTAAACTCCATAAATTTCCTCTGAACTGTAATAGCAACCTTCCTGGCCCTGATTTACACTTGCCTGTCCCCAGGACCAGTTTGGCTCATTGATTGGGCTAATATATTTAACAGGAACACCTTTTTCAATGAAATACTCTGTTATTGTGAGGAAATACTCAGCATAATCATCATAATTCTCCTCAGCAATATTGCATGTCCACCAATTTTCGTTACCGTATGATTTGTTATTAACTGTCATTGAATAGTGTGGGGAGTTTGCGAAAAGAACAACAGTATCAATGCAACCGTATGAAAGACAAAGGTCTAAAAACGCCTGAGCATTTGCATCTCTTGAAAAGTCATAATACCCTGTTTCTGTTTCGTAATCGTAAACATAAAAGCTTTCACTTCTGCGCCATGGGTCCCAGATTGTATCCTTGAAGTTATCAGCTGAACCTGCACCGATATTATAACGATAAATGTTAAGACCAAGACCTTCTTCACTGTAAAGAAGCTTTGCAATTTCTTCGGCATTTTCACCATTTCCTGCAATCTGTGACCACCAAGCAGATGAACATCCGAAGCCATCAAACTCGTCACTCTGCTCGTCAAGATTAATAGTAAGTTTCATATCGCGGTCATATGATTTTTCTGCATACCAACTCATAATCTTTGTTTCCATAAAGGGGAGAACAAATAATAAAATTGACACGATTATGGAAAGTGGTATAAAACTTCTTACTTTTACATCTGTTCTTTTCATATTCTTCTCCTGAAAAATTCGGTGACGAGTTTCCCCGTCACCTTATATTTTTATATTTTATTCAAAATCGGGTTCTATAAGACCGTAGCCACCGTCGTTTCTTCTGTAAACAACACAGACCTCATCGGTTTCTGCATTACGGAACATATAGAACATATGGCCGATTAAATTCATTTGTAAAATTGCTTCTTCAACTGTTTCAGGTTTTAAAACAACTGTTTTTGTTCTTACAACCTCTAAATCCTCTTCTTCATCAAAATCATAACTTGCAAGAATATCGTCGAAAGAAACATCACGGAGTTTTTTCTCAATTCTTGTTTTGTTCTTTCTGATTTGGCGAACAAGAGAATCAACACACATATCGAGTGCATCTTCTAAATCATCACTACGCTCCTGCGCACGGAAAATCATACTTTTCTTTGAAAGGGTTATTTCACAGATTTTCTGATTTTTCTCAACAGTGGCTGTGATTTTAGCCGTTGCGTCCGGTCCGAAAAATTTTTCAACCTTACGAAGCTTTTCTTCGGCTCTTTCCTTGAAATTCTCTCTTGGTGTACATTTGCGTCCAACAATAGTAATGTTCACAACGACATCTCCTTTGCCATATATTTTCAGATAAAACATCTATAGTTCTATCTATCATTATAATAGCATAAATGCACATAAAATGTAAAGAGTTTTTCTATTATTTGTTAATTTTTTACAAAATAATGCTTTTGTGCCTTGTTACATGGCATCCTACATTCACCGCCACGGGAAGTCCCGCTATGTGAGTGGGTGCAGTTTCAATATTCACTGCGAGTGCCGTTGTTTTTCCGCCAAAACCCTGAGGTCCGACATTCGTTTCATTGATTTTTCTGAGCATTTCCTTTTCAAGAAGAGCGTAAAATTCTTTTTCATTCGGTTGACTCACATTCCTGCAAAGTGCTTTTTTGGAAAGCAGAGCACACTGCTCAAAGTCACCACCGATACCCACACCAAGCACAATGGGTGGGCAAGGATTTCCTCCTGCTATCTTCACAGTTTCAACTACAAAATCAATAATATCCTCTATGGTTGCAGAAGGAGTAAACATTTTAATCCGACTCATATTCTCACTACCAAAGCCTTTTGGAGCAACAGTCAATTTAATATTTTCTCCATCCACAATTCTTGTGTGGATAATTGCCGGAGTGTTATCATTCGTATTTATTCTTTCTAAAGGGTCAGCTACAACAGATTTTCTCAAGAGTCCTTCATAATATCCCTGACGAACACCTTCATTAACTGCAGCCTCAAAGCCTCCGTCAACAATGTGAATATCCTGACCCACTTCTGCAAAAATCACAGCCATACCCGTATCCTGACAAATGGGAATATTCAATTCCTTGGCTGCATCAAGATTTCGTAGCAAATCTCCCATCACTGCCTTTGGCAATTCTTTTTCTTCGTTGTTATAACCACAAGAAATGCATTCAACCAAATCATCCGGCAAAGATTTATTGGCTGAAATACACAAATCTCTGACAGCCTTTGTAATCTGTGAACAACTGATTTCTCTCATACGCTCACCTTTTTCAATATATTTTATTACAAAATAAAGGGCAGTATCACTGCCCTCTTGTAATTATTGTTTTGAGCCTCTACGATACCCTGTGTTTCCACCACGTTTATCGTTAAATTTTTTAAGGTCGCTCATTTTGTCTTCACTCTGTGCCTTAAATTTAGCCATCATATCCTCAAAAGACATAGGTGCTGAATTTTCCTGTTGAGGTGCACCCTTCCAACCACGATTTTCGTTGTTATCTCGTCTTGGTTTTGATGGTCTTTGCGGCTTTGGTTTTGCCTCCTGAGGCAATGCCTTTTTAATAGAAAGACTGATTTTACCTTTTTCGTTTATTTCAAGAACCTTAACCTTCACAGTGTCACCCTCTGAAAGATGTTCTGAAATATCGTTTACATATTCATTAGAAACCTCAGAAATATGTACCATTCCGGACGCTCCATTTTCGAGTTTAACAAAAGCGCCGAATTTTGTTAACCCTGTGACTGTTCCGTCATAGACTGAACCGATGTCAATTTGCATAAATCTGCATTTCCTCCTAATTACGCACCAGGTGTAACATCATAGAACACTTTTTCGCCCGGCATAATGAACCCTAATTTTTCACGTGCAACCTTCTCAATGTAATCGCTCTTATCCTCACTATTAACGATTTCCTGAAGACGGTCATTTTCTTCAATCTGAGCTTCATAAGCAGCATTTTTCTGTTCTAATTCGCCTTGACGTTCTTTATAAGAAAGTACATTGCCCACAATGGTGATAACAAAATAACCCACAAGCAAGATAATACCTAAAGTAAGAATAAAGCTTTTAGTCTGCTTACGCTTACCTGTTTTTGTTTTTGCTTTTGCCTTAGCCATTGGTATCACTTTCCTTTCTTTTAAAATCTCGTCATTTGCCTAGTTTCACATTTTACCATTTAGATTATACAACAAGTACCTGTCGACTTTCAAGAGGAATTTTGATTTATTTTTAAGTTTTTTGCTTCTTTTTCGACCTTTTTTTAAAATTTTATTGCAAACACTTCGCAATCTTGTAAAAATCCATTTAAACGGAAAAATTAAAACACAAAAAAATCTTTTAAGACTGTTTCTTATGAATTCAATAATTTTCTCACTGAGTGAAAAAATTATTGCTCCTAATGAAAAATAATAAACGGCAAAGCCCATCAGCTCTCCGCACAACAAATAGAAGCGTATTTGTCCCTCATTTACTGTGATGAAAAAAATAAAATCTGAAAAACCAAGAAAAATACAGTAAAGCACATCAAAGATTATAACCACAATTTTCTTTTGAGAAATACTTATACGTATTATTCGAAAAACATCATAAAAAATCCCCATTATAAATCCGAGTCCTAAGGAGAAAAGAAAATTTTTCGTCTGTGTTGCTAAACTTAATCCATATAAATATTCGGTCATCGCAGCATCTTTGCAAAGAATCCCTTTGCCTGTGGTCGTGTATCAGTGTATGTAAGCGATGAAACCTCTCCATCAACCAGCAATTCCGTCTGTTCAAGATTCAGTTTTGTAATATGCAGATTCCACCCACGGATTGTGAGTTCTCCCATATCTGTAATTGCAATTATTGTCTGCTCATCAAAGGAATCAATATCAGTCACGCCTGTAACTGACAGCTTCCGTCTGTCCTCCATAATAACGCTATGCGGTAGTTTGGGCATCTTTTTTTCGTCTGTCATAGTAAAGCCTCCCTTTTGATAATGTTTATGTCCAAAAGAGAGTATTTATTCACAAAAGAAAAAGCGAAATCCGAAGACTTCGCTTTTAAAATCTTTTATTTATTATGCTGCGTCTGTGTTAGGAATAACAGGGTTTCTTGCATCACCTAACATTGGAAGAACTTCTGTTTCAAGCACTTTATTACAATAGATACATGAAATTGTTGCAACACCATCTTTTGTCGCTGTTGCAGGAGTCTGTGTTACCATAGCACCTGCTTTGTGTGCAGTCGGATTAATATCAATAGGACCTCTTTCTTCAGCACCGCAAATTGTACAGTTTCTTATCTTTTCACCCACAGCAGAGCAAGTAGGATTCTTGA
The DNA here is from genome assembly GCA_045533355.1 of Candidatus Fimenecus sp. GTDB lineage: Bacteria > Bacillota > Clostridia > Oscillospirales > Acutalibacteraceae > Fimenecus. The sequence goes on along the minus strand of JAZSHP010000014.1, from coordinate 1,366 downwards.
TTCTTGACCATGTACTCCAAGTGTGACCATTCACACAAATTTCACTGTCAGGCACTACAGGATTCTCGCTTGAAGGAACTGAAATTTTAATTGAACCTATTGATGCTTTTACACCATCTGTTACATTAACAGTTTTACCATTCTCATCACAATAAGCCTCGATAATGTTAAGGTTGATGTATCCATCCTTTGCCTTAACCTTTAACTGTACTGTAAACAAAGTTGTTTCTTCATCAGCGATAGTATCCACTGCTGCAAGACCATAACGAACTCTGTTTGATGAATAATTAATATTACTCATACCTGTACTATTGGCTACATTCGCTGAAACAACTTCAAAGTTAGTAGCTGAGAAAGTCATATCTGCACTGAAAGAACAAAGTTTTGAGTTTTGTGAAGTTGCAACTGTAACTGTAATAACATCGCCGATTTCTGCGACTGTTTTATCAGCAGTCATAGTAATTTCAGGCACATTAACAGCAGATGTTACAAATGTAAACATACTCAACACAACAATCAATGCAAGAACAACACTTACGAATTTCTTCATATTAAAATACCTACCTTTTAGAGCACTCTTGCCCAATATTTTATATGCATAGTCAAATTTCTTCTACCTAATACACATCATGTTGAAAATTATATCATTTTTATATTCTTCTGTCAATGAAATAGAATCTTAAAACAGGTATAATTATGTTAATTTTTTATTAACAAAAGTGTTATGGATACAGAAATAAACACCGTTTATACTTTATGTTTATTTATATTTTTTCATGCAGAGTTTAAGCACAAAGCTCGCATTTCTCTGCAATTCGTAAAGTGTAATTCCGTCCTTCTGGCCATAAGTCTTTAAGAGAGTGCCGTCAGGTTTTCCGTTTGTAACTCTGTCACCACCCGGCATAAGCACATTAACACCTGCTCTTACACGATAAGCCTGGTCACACATTTCAGGGAATTCAGGGCTCTTTGACGGACGCATCCACCAGTCAGTCATAACAACACCGTCAAAGCCCCATTCATCACGAAGGACTCTTTCACAAAGGTCATAATTATAATGTCCCCAAACACCATTGATTTTGTTGTATGAAGTCATAATTGTATTTGGCTTTGCAGTTTTAACACAAATTTCGAAGCCTTTAAGATAAATTTCACGAAGAGCTCTTTCAGAAACCCTTGAATCGTTCTTTGTACGGTTTACTTCCTGATTATTACAAGCAAAATGCTTCGGACAAGCACTGCCTCCACAGGTCTGAATACCCTTTACTGCAGCAGCACCCATAAGTCCTGTCACAACAGGGTCTTCTGAGTAATATTCGAAGTTTCTGCCACAAAGTGGGTTACGATGAATATTCATACCAGGTGC
>JAZSHP010000061.1:0-4953 GCA_045533355.1 Candidatus Fimenecus sp. | reverse complement strand
AGTTGAACAACTTGCTTGTCTTCCTAAGACCGCTTGGCCTCCGACTTCTGTGACGATATCGAAAAGGGTGTTCTCAACAGTGATATCAGATGTCCTGATGAAATGCGTGAAAAGCTTCAGAAGAGAATTAAGCCAAATCCAAAACGTGCTGAGGAGCTTCGTGCAGAATTCCGTAAGGGCTTTGACGAGTCACCAATCGTGCCTCGAATCTGGCCAAATGTATCCTGGATGTATGGTATGGGTACAGGTGCTCTTGCATTCTATGAAAAGAAGCTCAAGAGATATCTCGGTAATGATATGCCTATTCACTATCTCGGATATGCTGCAACAGAAGCAATGATGGCAGTTCCGATTGAACTCAACTCTTTTGAATATGTAATGCTTCCACAGAATGGTTTCTATGAATTCCGTCCTATTGACTCTGATGATTATGATAATCTCCTTACAATCAAGGACCTTGAGGTTGGCAAGGAATATGAAATTATTCTTACAAATACAAGTGGCTTCTATCGTTACAGAATTGAAGACGTTGTTCGTTGTACAGGTTATTATTACGAGTCACCAAAGATTACATTCTGTTACAGACTTAACCAGATTGCAAATATCAGTGGTGAAAAAATCAGCTCAATGGCATTCGACGAAATCGTTGCAAATATGGCAGAAGAGCTTGACGAAACATTTATCGGTTACAGTATCTATCCTGACCGTACAACATCTCCGGGACACTATGCACTTCTTGTTGAAACTGCAAAGCCTGTTCCAAAGAGTGAGTGGGAAAGATACACAAAGGTATTCGAAGAAAAACTTTGTGAAGGTAATGTTTCTGTTAAACCACTTATCGATAGTGGTGCTCTCGGAAATTGTGAGGTTAAATTCCTTCGTCACGGTACTTATGACGATTACCGCGAAGTGCTTCGTGCTCGTGGTGCAAACCTTAATCAGGTTAAGCCAATCAAGGTTATTGACAGTGATGACAGAAAGGAATTCTTCTTATCTCACGTAATCGACTAAGGGTGAATTAAATGAATCGAGATAATATCCTGAAAGCACTTTCAGTAAATAATGCAGATGTGGTAGCGCGTGTTGATGAGCTTATAAAAGCAGGTGTAACAAATGAAAAATTCTGCATTGACCTTATTGAAAGTGAAACAGAAAACGGAAAACTCTGTAAACGTCCTAAAAAAATACGCTGTGAATTGCTTGATAAAATCAATTATATGTGCCGTAAATATATGGACAGAATGGAAAGACTTGAGCTTGTTTATGACTATATCGTTGACGCGGAAGGTTATAAAACTGCAGTTATGGGTTTGCTTGAAAAGGCATATATTTTCCGTTCAAAGGTGGTTTATAGCCCAATTTCTCCTTATTGGAAGCCGATGCCATATCATATTGATGAGGTTGTGAGCTTTTCAGAGGAAGAGCCGACTATTGAAAGACGAAACGCTTTCTTTACTCAGGAAATTCCGACTGACAGTAACATTCAGCTCAAAATGCACCTTTTCTATCATGAGGGCAAAACAACTGTGTGCTACCTTGTGAATCATATGTGTGTTGACGGTACGGGTTATTTCACCTATGTTGCTCATATATGTCAGAACTACACCCGACTTGTGCAGAATGGCGTAAGCCCCATTGATTATAGCCAGGGACCACGAGATTTTGACCAGGTTTATGGTGATTTCGATAAGGAAAAGCGTAAAAAAGCAAAGGCTCTCTTTACAAATCCTGCATCAAAGGTAAAAAACATTTTCCCTTATACTCCTGAAAGTAAAGAGGATAAGCCGATTCTGACTCGTAAAAAAATCAGTGGAGAAGTGTTCGGTCCTGCCTTGGCAGTTGCTAAAAAAGCAGGATGTAGTGGTAATGATTTGCTTCTTACTGCATATATGTATGCTTACAAGAAAATTTCAGGTCTGAGCGGAAATGAAACTGTGAATGTAACCACAGCCGTTGACCTGAGAAGATATATTAAAGACCCTTCAAAGCTTGGTTATACAAATGAGGTTTCATTTATTAACTGTACTGTTGATAAGGTGGGTGAAACTCCGCTCCAGACTCTTGAAGCAGTAAAACAGGCTGGTCTTAAATACAAAAATGACGAGTTTATGGGTCTTTACGGTATACCGTTGTTGGATTTTGCATATAAATCAATGGTCTATGCTCAGGCTGAACCGATTATTAAGATGTGTTACAGTAATCCGTCGCTTTCCGTCAGCAATCTTGGTGTTGTTAAAGCACATTTGCTTTCAATGGACGGAAACGAGCCTTTGGATATGTATGCGTCCGGTGCTGCGAAGCGTAAGCCTTGCGCAGTTGCAACAATAGGCAGCTTCAAAGGGAATTTGTGCATTTCAATCAGCTTCTTCGGTACGGAAGAGGACAGAAAAATTGTGGAAAATTTCTACAAGGAATTCGAAAATGCATTGATAGAAATAGCGAAATAATAAAGTGTCCTTCGGGGCACTTTTTTATGTTGTAAACTCATAAATTATATGGTAATATTTTTTTGGTGATTATTATGCAGAATATTTTAAATTCAATAACTTCAATTATTCTTTCAATTCTCGTTGCCTTGGGTCTTGTGACAATTACACCTTATGACAAGCCGATTGACAATGTGAACGGTGGTGACCCTTGCATTGTTGAGGATGAAACGGGTACTTATTACACCTTCACAACAGGCGGAGGCGTTGATATCTTTAAGGTGAATGCCTATAACGATATTACGGTGGAGAAAATGAAAACAGTTTATTGGTGCGGAAATGACGGAATCGTGGGAGATATCTGGGCACCTGAAATTCATAAAATAGGGGACAAATGGTATATTGTGGCTTGTGGAAAATTTGATAAAAACCTTGTGCCACAGGGAACAATGCCCTATGCTCAGGAATTTAAAGACCATGATGACTATTACCGATATTCCTTTGTTCTTGAGAGCAAAACAGAGGATATTATGGGTGAATATGAGTTCAAAGGTTTTTTGGCACCGGATGGTATGAATAATATTGACGGTACATATCTTCAAAAGGACGGTAAGCTTTATTTTGTATGTTCAGCTTACCTTGATGTGGCTCATCAGTGCATTGTTATGACCGAAATGGAAAATCCGTATACTCTTAAAACTGATGAAAACGGAAAACACAATTCGGTAATACTAAGCCGTCCTGAATACAGATGGGAGAAAAAAGGCTGGAGTGTTAACGAAGGTCCGGCAGTGCTTTATAATGACGAGGATATTTTCATTGTGTATTCTGCAAGTGGCTTCAGCTCAGGCGGATATTGTATGGGAATGCTCACCTTTAACGGCGGTGACATAACGGATGTAAATAATTGGGAAAAAAGCAGAAGAAAGGTTCACGGGAATGAGCCTTTGAAAAATATTTACAACGCAGGTCATTGTAGCTTTCTTTATCGTGAAAACGGTGACATAATAATGGTTTATCATGCAACTGCCACAAGGGACTTTTTTGAGTCACCAAGGCTTACCTATATAAAACCTGTAATTTTTGAAGAGGGAAAGCCGGTGTTTTGATAAAATGCCTGCATTCGTTGACAAAAAAACAAATTTATAGTAGAATATTTTCATATATGTATATTAGGAGGATATAACGATGGAACATAATGAATCTATGAATCCGGCAGAAGTTCCAGTTGAACAGAATTCTGAAGTGCCAACAGAGGCAGTTACAGAACCACCTGTAACACCACCTGCACCACCTGCACCACCTGCTAAGGCACCAAAAAAAGCACCTCAAAAGCAACCAATGTCTGAAAAAACAAAGACAATGATTGCAATTATTGTGGCTGTAGTAATGTTTTTAGTGGCAGTATTTTCAATTGTTTTTGCCGTTTCATCAAAGAATAAGGGTAACGGATTAGAATGTGACTGTGAATATTGTAGCCAGATGTTTGCATATTACAACTATCTTATCGAATCAGGTCAGATAGAATTAAAGGAAGTTCAGGGACAGAATTCTGATTTCGGTGATTTTATTCAGAATGGTGATGCGACCGATTTACAACAGGATAATAACCAACAGAATGCTCAGCAGAATAATGCTTCACAGTCAGACAACCCATCATCATGGACAACTGCTCAGATTGTTGAAACATATAAGCACGCTGCCTCAAGAACTCACAATTCTGTAACTTCATATCAGCAGATGACATTGCGTCAGATGAGTGCACCCGGTATCAACAGCACATTGCTCAGCTTTGCACAAGGCGTTATGGACAAAGCACTTCAGAACAACTCAAAGGATATTCCTGGTATCACCGGTGGTCACACAAACCTTTCAGTTTCTGACGTAAAATCTGCAAGAGCATATAAGAGCGGTAACAATATTGTTATTGAAATGCTTATGAAGGAACAGACAGATAAGGGTAACGGAAATATGTACAACGGTACAGTAGGTCACGCAATTTCAGTTGTTGGTGACATTGATTCTGTTATCGGTCAGTTCTCAGGTCTTGGTATGAATGCAACTATTGCCGACCAGGATTGTACATTGAAGTATACTAACCCTATTGTTAAGGTTGCTATCAACAGTAACGGACAGATTATCAACGGTACATGGAGCTATGTTACTAATATCACACTCAATAACCTTAATATTAGTGCTCTGGGCTTTAATGTTCCTGTTGCACAGTCAACTGCAATCGTTGATTTCGTTGTTGTACTTAATGGCGGATTCAAGGGTTAATAATTAACAGATATTAAAATTTAAGGACTTGTCTTTAGGCGTTGTACCCGTAAGGATACAACGCCAGTTTTATTCGCCATACGGCGAGTTTTATTGCTTCGCAGTTTTATTGTGCTTCGCACAGTGTTATTCGCTTCGCGAGTTTTATGCGAATAAAATAACACTGAATCCGAAGGATTCAATAACACTATTGTCCCGAGACAATAATATCACTCTGCCGCAAGGCAGAATATCACTTAAACTGACC
>JAZSHP010000117.1:0-4250 GCA_045533355.1 Candidatus Fimenecus sp. | reverse complement strand
CGGTGGATACCAGGGTGCACCTACGGCTGTGCCGGATGACGGCCTGCTGGAGTTTGTACTGGTCAAAAAGATCTCCCGCTTTGAGATCCCGTTTGTATTGGGTAAATATAAGGCGGGGGAGCACGAGGGGGTAAAATGCATCGAGACCATCCGGGGCAGCGCCATGCGCGTGCAGGCGGTCAAGCCGATGATGTGCAACATCGACGGCGAGTGCTTTGCTACCGATTCGATCTCCTTCCGCATTCTGCCGAACGCCTACCGATTTGTGCTGCCGACATCTCTGGCGGCGGCGCAAAACAAGAAAAATCGAGCCGTTGCGACGGTGTAATTGTAAACAATCGATTAATTGATCGTATTTTTTTCGCAAAGTACTTGATTTTTCCAGAAAAACGGTTACAATAGAGTTAGCACTCGAACGATGTGAGTACTAAATAGTACAAAAGGGGTGACAAGATGCAACTCAGCGAGAGAAAAGAAAAAATCCTTGCCGCCATTGTTGAATGGTATATTGCAACGGGTGAGCCTGTTGGTTCGAAATCCTTGCTTGAGTATATCCGCATTCCTGTGTCATCCGCCACTATTCGTAACGAAATGGCTGAACTTTCAAGATTGGGTTTTATTGAACAACCCCATACATCGGCAGGTCGAATTCCATCGCAGATTGGTTATCGTTATTATGTTGACAGATTGATGAACAGATACGAATTACCTATTAACGAAAAACGACTTATTGAGGCGAGGCTTTCTGATGCAGGTGGTGAGCCGCAGCAGATTCTTGAACAGGCAGGTCAGGTTTTAGCAGAGCTTACAAACTGTGCAGTTGTTTCAACAACGCCCACAGATGAAAATGCAGTTATCCGTCGTGTTGAGTTAGTTCCGCTTGGTACTCATACTGCCATGATGGTTATGCTTTCATCATCAGGAATACTTAAAAGTCGTGTTTGTCGTACTGATAGTGAACTGAATCTTGAACTTATTGAAACATTCTATAATATTGTTTCAAAGCATTTTATCGGCAAATCAGCAAGTGAAGTGAGCATAGCGCTCATTCAGACTTTGGCACTGTCCTTGGGTAGTAAGTCGCTTGCGATTTCACCATTGCTCGTAACACTTTCAGATTTGGCACAGCTTACTGAACAGACACAGTTGCTTTTAGAAGGACAGTCAAATTTGCTTAATCATACAGACTATCCCAATGCTTATGAATTGATGGAATTTTTAAGACGAGGTGAACCTCTTACAAACCTCTTTGCAGGTCACAAGTCGGAGAATAACACCAATGTCCTGATTGGTAAAGAAAACTTTTATCGTGAACTTCAGGATTCAAGTCTTATTTATTCACACTACTCAGTGGGCGGTAAGGATAGCGGTGCATTGGGGCTTATTGGTCCTACACGAATTGACTATGCAAGACTTATTCCAAGTCTTAAATATTTAACAGAAATAGTGGGCAAGATTATGTCCGATACTTTGGAGGATTAAAATGGCAAAAGATAAGAAAAAAGTAAATCCTGAAGAAAAAGTTGAAGAAGTAGTAGAAAATACTGAACCAACTGCAGAAGAAAAATTGACTCAGGAGCTTAATGAAACAAAAGATAAGCTTTTACGAGTTATGGCTGAGTACGATAATTTCCGTAAGCGTTCACAAAAGGAAAAAGAACAGGCTTACGGTGATACAAAGGCTAGTACAATCGCACAATTCTTACCGGTTTATGATAACTTTATGAGAGCAATGAGTGCCGAGGCAACTGACCTTGACTCATTCAAAAAAGGTATCGAAATGATTTTCAATCAGTATGGTGAAACATTCAAAAAACTCGGTGTTGAGTCATTTGGTGAAAAAGGTGAAGAATTTGACCCTAATATCCACAATGCTGTGATGCACGGTGAAGATGAAGAACTTCCTGAAAACAGTATTTCAGATGTATTTTCAACAGGATACAAAATGGGTGACAGAGTTATCCGCCCGGCAATAGTTAAGGTAGTAAACTGAGAAATCAGTCAATAATATAGTATATATCCATTTAGGAGGAATAAATTTATGGCAAAGGTAATTGGTATTGACTTAGGTACAACAAACTCATGTGTAGCAGTAATCGAAGGTGGCGAACCTGTTGTTATTGCTAACGCTGAAGGTGCTCGTACAACTCCATCAGTTGTGGCATTTTCAAAAACAGGCGAAAGAATGGTTGGTCAGGTTGCAAAGCGTCAGGCTATCACAAATCCTGACAGAACAATCGCATCTATCAAGAGACATATGGGTTCTAACTATAAAGTAAACATTGATGGTAAGGACTATACACCACAGGAAATTTCAGCAATGACACTTCAGAAGCTCAAGGCTGATGCTGAAGCTTATCTTGGCGCTCCTGTAACAGAAGCAGTTATCACAGTTCCTGCATATTTCACTGATGCACAGCGTCAGGCTACAAAGGACGCAGGTAAAATCGCAGGTCTTGAAGTAAAGAGAATTATCAACGAACCAACAGCGGCAGCTCTCGCTTATGGTATCGACAAGGAAGATGACCAGAAGGTTATGGTTTATGACCTTGGTGGCGGTACATTCGACGTTTCAATCATCGAAATGGGCGACGGTGTTCAGGAAGTTCTTGCAACAGCAGGTAACAACCGTCTTGGCGGTGACGACTTTGACCAGAAGATTATCAACTGGCTTGCTGACGAATTCAAGAAAGAACAGGGTGTTGACCTTCGTTCAGACAAAATGGCTATGCAGCGTCTTAAGGAAGCAGCAGAAAAAGCAAAGATTGAACTTTCAGGTGTAACAACATCACAGATTAGTCTTCCATTCATCACAGCAGATGCAACAGGCCCTAAGCACCTTGAAACAACTCTTACAAGAGCAAAGTTCAACGAAATGACAGCAGACCTTGTTGAAGCAACAATGGGACCTGTTCGTCAGGCACTTTCTGACTCAGGACTTCAGCCATCACAGCTTAACAAAATCCTTATGGTTGGTGGTTCATCAAGAATTCCTGCAGTTCAGGAAGCAGTTAAGAAATATACAGGTAAAGAGCCATTCAAGGGCATTAATCCTGATGAATGTGTTGCAGTTGGTGCTGCAATTCAGGGCGGTGTTCTTGGCGGTGAAGTTGAAGGACTTCTTCTTCTTGACGTTACTCCACTTTCACTTGGTATTGAAACAATGGGTGGCGTAAGCACAAAGATTATCGAAAGAAATACAACAATCCCAACAAAGAAGAGCCAGATTTTCTCAACTGCAGCAGATAATCAGACATCAGTTGAAGTTCACGTTCTTCAGGGTGAAAGAGAATTTGCAAGAGATAACAAGACTCTTGGTATTTTCCACCTTGACGGAATTCTTCCTGCACGTCGCGGTGTTCCACAGATTGAAGTAACATTTGATATCGATGCTAACGGTATCGTAAATGTTTCTGCTAAGGACCTTGGCACAAACAAGGAGCAGTCAATCTCAATTACATCTTCAACAAATATGTCTAAGGAAGATATTGAAAAGGCAGTTCAGGATGCTGAAAAGTTTGCTGAAGAAGATAAGAAGCGTAAGGAAGCAGTTGACACAAGAAATGCTGCTGACCAGATGGTATATCAGGTAGAAAAAATCCTCGCTGACGAAGGTGACAAGATTCCTGAAAATGATAAGGCTGACATTCAGGCTAAGCTTGATGCTCTTAAAGAAGCACTCAAGGGTGAAGATACTGAAGCAATCAAGTCAAAACAGGAAGAGCTTACACAGGCATTCTACAAAATTTCAGAAGAGCTTTATAAACAGGCTCAGGCAGCTCAGGGTGGAGCAAATCCTGGTGCGGGTTATGACCCAAATGCAGGTGCAGCACCAAACGGTGACGGCTACTATGATGCTGACTTCAAGGATGTAAACTAATTCAGATTTAATTATATTAACGGGCAGATTGTAATTCAGTCTGTCCGTAAAATCCTATTATTTGGAGATACTTATGGCAGAAAAAAGAGATTATTATGAGGTGCTCGGTGTTGATAAATCAGCTTCTGACGACGAGATAAAAAAGGCTTATCGTAAGGCAGCTAAAAAATATCATCCCGATTTAAATCCCAATAATAAAGAAGCAGAAGAAAAATTCAAAGAGGCTGGTGAAGCCTATGAAATTCTTTCTGATAGTGAAAAGAAAGCTCGTTATGACCAATTCGGCCATGCAGGTGTTGACCCTAACTATGGTGCAGGTCAAGGTGGCGACGGGGGAGGCTTTGGTGGAATGGATTTCGCCCTTGCCGCC
>JAZSHP010000122.1:0-6003 GCA_045533355.1 Candidatus Fimenecus sp. | reverse complement strand
GTTTTGTTTGTATTATTTGCATATTTCGGTACAGAAGAAAGAACTGTTGTACATAATGATTTCATTTCCAGAGTAAAAATATGGGAGGGTACCAAACATCTGTTTGTTAACAGATACTTTTGGATTACAACAATCTATCTTATTATGGTTACTGTACGCAGTAACATCAATATGTACTTCTGGATTTGCAATTATGCAATCGGTGGCTCAAAAGGAGCATTTGTACTAACAATATGTAACGCAATTCTAAATGCTGCTTTTGTTCCTGCAATGATAATAGGACCATTACTTATTAAGAAAATGGGTAAGAGAAATGTAATGCTTATGTCAACTGTTGGCTTCTTGATTATGGCATTTGTGCAGTTGTTCACACTTAAAAGTCCATATCTTATGCTTGTGGCAATATTGTTTCAGAATCTTTTTAACGGACTTTCTTATGTTGTTAGTGTTATGTGTTCTGATGCTCTTGACTATCAGCAATGGAAAACAGGCAAAAGACTTGAGGGTTTTTGGCAAAATGCCAGTGGATTTATACAGACTTTTTTCGGCTTCTTCACCAGTGCACTTATGCCAATATTTATGTTAATCGGTGGTGTAGGATTCAGCGATAATATTGACATTGCGTTAAAAAATCCGATTGTAATGGAAAATACATTCAGAAGCGTAACGTGGCTTGGTATAATCGGGGCAATTCTCACTGTTGTTCCAATCTGTTTCTATGACCTTTCAGAGAAAAAACATGCAGATATTATTCGTGCACTTCGTATCAGAGCAGCTGTTGAAAACTATAAAAATAATGATTTGAGTGAGGATGATAAGGCTTCGCTTATAGAAATTGTTGAATATGCAAATGCCGAGAAAAACGAACTAGTTCTTGGTGAACTTTCAAAATATTCCTGCATTGACGAAATCACTAAAAGTGAAGCAATGGAATAACATTAATTTTGCTAACAGTAGCACACTGTCGCAAATTATGCAGACAGCACAAAAGCGCTCCTATGGTGTTGAATATTAAATTTCAAGCAACATACTGATTCTGTTTTTTAAGCGGAGTCAGTTTTGTTTTTTATTGTATTATTTCGTTTTGTGAAATGAATATATTCACTTATTGTGTATTTATTTTGTATTGGCAGATAACCATAAATTTTACACTTGTTTTCACTTCCTGTTATTATATATTTGCCGGTGCGAGTACATCAAACCGGCTGTGCTCGTTTCGTTCTTCTTCCTAAACTATAATGGAAGGACGAAATGGTTTTAATTCACCACTTTAAGTTGTATACCTGTCAGAAAGAATGTCAACCATTCTTTCATTACTGATGTCGGTTTCAGTAGGCAGGGCATTAACGCTCATGTCACCAAACAGATTAAATCGGAATTGGTGAACAATAGACAACAAATCGTAAATACATTTAGACAGGAGCATGCCTATGCATGCAGGTCTGTTTGATAACTAGAGAAAAATCTCTTGTTAATTCAATCATCCCTGATTCTAATTTCATCTGCCTTTTGTTTTAGTGATTTGTGAATTACTAAATTTGTTCTTTGTTTAATTCAAGTTCTTTACCGAATTCTCGATGAGACATTCGTTTCTCGCACATTCTTAATATCTTTTTTTCATATTGCGGTGTGCTTGTAGTCTCTTGGTATAAAAATCCTCCTATGGCAATGTATAGTAAGATATAATATATGAGGGCAAAAAATCCCAACAATGAAACCACTGGATTAATAAATAATTACACCCTATGACCGAAAAGGCATAGGGTGTTTTCTTATTCGCCATATACGATTAGTAAAGTTTTTCCGTCACCATCTAAATAAATGGATTGGTCACCGCCGAGCATTCCCTCGGTATAAAACGATACCATCCAAACGTTTGATTCGTTATCAAAAGATACTTGAAATGCATCCCATTCAATAGTACACTCTTTTTTTGCTCTCTCCAAAGCATCCTCTGCATTGGAAAATTTCGATTCGTTTGTATTTATAAAACCATCGTGTTCTACACCAGGATTGTCGTCTTTGTATATTTCCGCATGTTCAGAATATGAAAAAGAGGATACTTCAATATTGGATTTGGTTTGATTGCAACCTGTAAACAATAAAAGAAAAGAAGAAACCAAAATAAAGCAAATAATTTTTTTCATGCAATTCTCCTCTTTTTTATAACTATACCATAAATTACTAAAAGTTGCAATGCACAATTTTTGTTTAGTTTTGGGCTATTTTTTAGACCATTTCAGAGGTATGATATGTCCCAAAAGGTAATTTGAGGTAATATAATTTTTAAGGGACAAAAATGTAGTAATTGAAACGGGTAGGGAAAATCATAAAAAGCAAGATGAGGTAAGATATTTTGATTTTAATTTTATAACCCTTGCATACTCCCTACAATGAGGCCTCTCGACTAGTAGGGGACGATGCCCACATCGTCCCTTTCCAAAGTGTGCAGTTTATTTAATGCGGGACGATATGGGCATCGTCCCCTACATCCATAATCATATTGGTTATATTTTTACAATCGCGTCGCAGTTCCGCACCTCAGTCACCTTGCGGTGACAGCTCATTACTCGCCTGACGGCTCAGACAGCGCTAATTCGGCATCCACCGGATGCTCGCGTCCCATCAAGTGGGGAGCCCGATTTTCTGTTTAGTATTTTGCTTTTTGTGTGTCTGTATGTGTTTTTTCACAAATTAGAGCAATATAATTCGGTAAAGTGGCTCATTGTAATAGCAGGAGATTTGATGTATAATAATTTTGTATATCGACAAAATGTCGGGAGGAAAAATTATGAAAGTTAACGAAATTAAAGAAATACTTGGCGCAGAGGTTATATGCGGTGAAGAATTTATGGACCGCGATGTTTTCACAGCATGTGGCAGTGATATGATGAGTGATGTTCTTGCTTATGTAAAGGAACAGGCAGTTCTTCTTTCGGGACTTGTTAATCCACAGGTTGTTCGTACTGCAGAGATGATGGATATGCAGTGCATTGTTTTTGTTCGCGGAAAACAGCCTGACCAGGGTATTATTGACCTTGCAAAGGACAGAGATATTGTTCTTATGACAACAAAACAGCCAATGTTTGCATCCTGTGGTATGCTTTATGAAAAGGGTCTTCGAGGAGGAGCATTAAAATGAGCAATTTCAAGCTTCACTATGTTGTGCCGGGGGATGATTTTACCCGTGCCGGCGAGGCTTCAGGCTCAGTTAAAAAGACTCTCAAGGATTTAGGATTTAATCCTGAAATCATAAGAAAAGTCGTAATTGCTCTCTATGAAGCTGAAATCAATCTTGTTATTCACGCGGGTGGCGGTGAGATTGATGTTGAGATTTCACCTGAATGCATCAGTATGGTGCTGACTGACCGGGGTCCCGGTATTCCTGACGTTGCTCTTGCAATGAAGGAGGGATATTCAACTGCTCCTGATAATGTCCGTTCATTGGGCTTTGGTGCAGGTATGGGTCTTCCTAACATAAAAAAATATACGGATGAAATGAAAATTGATTCAACCGTAGGCGTAGGTACAACAATGTACCTGAAAGTATATACTAATTAGAGTGATAAATATGAACGAAACTTATTTCCATTCTGTGCGACTTGATGCAGAAAAATGTAAGGGCTGTGTAAGCTGTCTTAAGCGTTGCCCTACTAATGCTATCAGAGTCCGTAACGGAAAAGCATATATTATTTCAGAGCGTTGTGTTGACTGTGGCGAATGTATAAGAATTTGTCCTTATCACGCAAAATATGCCGAGAAATATTCTCTTAACGAAATTCTTGATTATAAATACAGAATAGCAGTACCTGCACCATCTCTTTATGGTCAGTTCAACAACCTTGACGACAGGGATTACGTGTTGACAGGGCTTAAAAGACTTGGCTTTGACGATGTTTTTGAGGTTTCAAAGGGTGCGGAGCTTGTGAGTGAGGCAACACGAATTATTCTTTCAATGAATAAGACGAAAAAGCCTGTGATTTCATCGGCTTGTCCTGCTGTGGTTCGTCTTATCAGGGTCCGTTTTCCTAATCTTATCAAGAATGTACTTGATTTGAATGCTCCTATGGAGGAGGCGGCTCGTCTTGCCCGAATAAAGGCAAAGGAGGAAACGGGTCTTTCCGATGAGGAGATAGGCGTATTCTTCATTACACCTTGTACTGCAAAAATCTCATCAATCAAGCAACCTATCTGTAACGGAAAATCATACATAAACGGTGTTCTTGCAATTAAGGATATTTATCCTGTTCTTGTGCAACAGATGGATAAAATCATAGAGCTTGAGGATTTGAATGATTCAGGTATTATCGGTGTTGGTTGGGCTTCATCGGGTGGTGAGTCGGCAGCACTTTTAAAGGACAGATATTTAGCAGCAGACGGTATTGAGAATGTTATTAAGGTGCTTGAAGAGTTAGAGGACGAAAAGCTTAATGACCTTGAATTTATCGAGCTTAATGCTTGTTCGGGCGGTTGTGTGGGCGGACCTTTGACCGTTGAAAACCCATTTGTGGCAAAGGCTCGACTCCAAAGACTTCGAAAATATATGCCTGTTTCCTGCAATCACCTTGAATATGAGTCAATTCCAAAGGAAATGTACTGGGAAAAACCTCTTGAAGCATCACCTTGGAAACTTGCTGACAATGTTTTTGAGGCAATGCAGAAAATGAGTGAAATCAATGAGCTTGAAAGTGCACTTCCGGGTCTTGACTGCGGTATGTGTGGCTCACCATCATGCCGTTGCTTTGCAGAAGATGTTGTAATCGGCAAGGCAGACAGAAATGACTGTATCTTTGCTATGAAAAACAAAGAAGGTGCAGAGCATTTCATACCAAAACCTTTCAGAACAGAGGAAAGATAATGACAGTTAATAATTTAGCAGAAAAATTAAATCTTAAAGTCCTTGTTGAGGGTGACGATGACCGTGAAATCAAGGGCGGTTACTGTGGTGACCTGCTTAGCTGGGTAATGGGCAGAGCACAGAGCGGTGACTGTTGGTTTACTGTAATGGGAAATATCAACGCGATTGCAGTATCGGTACTTGCTGATTGCGGATGTATAGTTCTTTGTGAAAATGCAACTCTTGATGATGATGCAAGAGCTCGTGCCGAAATGCAGGGCGTATGGGTGCTTTCTTCAGAAGAAAATGCATATACTCTTGCAAACAAGCTTGGTGAGGCGTTATGAAATTAAAGTACGATTTTCACCTGCATTCGTGCTTGTCACCTTGTGGTGATAATGATATGACACCGTATAACCTTGTTAATCTGGCAAAGCTTATGGGTTATGACATTATTGCACTTACTGACCATAACTCCTGTCTTAATTGTCCTGCTGCCATTAAAGCAGGTGAGGAAGCGGGAATTACAGTTGTGCCGGGAATGGAGCTTTGCACCTCGGAGGAAATTCATACTGTTTGCTTATTTCCCACATTGGAAAAAGCCTTGGAATTTTCTGAATATGTAAAAACTACAATGCTGCCTGTAATGAATGATGAAAGCATTTTCGGAAATCAGTACATAATGGACCATACTGACCAAATTCTCGGTAAGGAAGATATCCTTCTCACAACTGCGTCAGGAATCAGCATTGATGATGTTGTGGCAGAGGTGACACGATTTGAGGGTGTAGTTTTTCCTGCTCACCTTGACCGTGCTTCATATTCTGTGCTGTCCGTTCTTGGTTTTTTGTATCCTGAAATGAATTTTAACTGTGCCGAATTTACTCACAAAGCATATATTCCGCAGTATGAGGAAAAGCACGAGTTATTAAAGGGGATGAAGCATCTTCGCAATTCCGACGCCCATTATCTTGAAAATATGGTTGAAGCATCGGAAGAAATTGACCTTTCTGAATGCTCAGCTCGGGCAGTAGTTGACTATTTATTAAATAAATAAGGGACCGACATTTATTTGTCAGTCCCTTTTTTATTGTGAAACAACAAGGTTCCGGGGTACCCGTCCGCATTTTTAATGCGTTGACGGGTCGGGAAGTCGGATCGTAGCC
>JAZSHP010000136.1:0-2657 GCA_045533355.1 Candidatus Fimenecus sp. | reverse complement strand
AAGATTTTGCCACCTCCCTCGTCAGAGGGAGGCGTTACAATCGCAACGCAGTTCCGACGTTCTGCACTCTGCACTCTGCGTTCTGCACTAAAAAAGTGGTAGCCTTTTCAAGCCACCACTTTCAATTTAATTTAACTTATTCCTGACCTCTGTTGCCCTGACAATATCCCTTTCCTGTTCAGGCAGGATTTGTCCTGCACGGGAATTGATACTTGCCGGTTGCATTGAAATCATCAGCTCATTGACAGTCTCAATGGGTACACCAAGTTTCCCCGAAACAGAACCCAGACGCACAAGAGAAAGATTTTCCATAAGCTCCTTTGTTGAAAGGAGTCTTGCCCATTTGAGAGTACCGAACGCTCGGAAAATGGCATCCTCGGTGTCAATGGTCTTTAATAGCTCTTCCCTTGCTGCGCGTTCGTTTGCACAGAGTTGTAAAGTGATAGCTTTTAAGTTTTTAATTGCAAATTCTTCAGAAATACCAAGGGTAATCTGGTTTGACAGCTGATACATATCCCCTACTGCCTTTGTGCCTTCACCAAATGCACCGCGGAAGGTAAGACCTAATTTGGAAATAGTGTTAATCAGCTTATGGATTTGTCCGTTCATTGTAAGTGCAGGAAGATGTAGCATCACAGACGCCCTCATACCTGTACCGAGATTTGTAGGACATTGTGTGAGATATCCGATTCGTTCATCAAAGGCGTAATTGAGCTTGTTGCCGATTATATCGTCAATTTCATCTGCCACCTTGTATGCTTCATCAAGGGCAAAGCCTGATTTCATTACCTGTAATCTGATATGGTCCTCTTCGTTGAGCATTACACATATATCCTCGTCCTTTGAAATCATAAATGCTCTGCCGTCAAGGTCGGAGGCAAATTCAGGGCTTATAATATGTCTTTCTGCCATAGATGCAGCCTCAAATCGAGCAAGTGTTCGCATCTCAACAAATCGTAGGTTGTATCGGTTGTCACCCTCCATAGCATCCTTAATAATATTATTAAGCTCCATTCTGCTTTTAGTATTCAACTTATTTGGGAATGGATATTCGTCTATATTTCTCGCAAGACGAATACGGGTGCTTACAACTATATCGCTCTGCTCACCGGTGCCTAAATACCATCTGTTACTCATATTATTTCCCCTCCTTTAGATTGTTTATTCTGTCGCGCAATTCTGCCGCTTTTTCAAAATTCTGCTCATCCACAGCAGTTTTAAGCTCATTTTCAAGTGCCTGGAGCTCGTTGACCGCTTCGTTCACTTCTGTTTTGATTATGGTCGGATTTTTACCCTCGTGACGGGTTTTTCCGTGAATTCGTTGTAATGACGGCAAAAGCTTGTCGTAAAATGTGGTGTAGCAGTCTGCACATCCAAGCTTACCGTTATTTACAATATCATTAAAGGTATTTCCACACTTTTCGCAACGAATTGTTCGTGAACTAAGCGTTGCTGTCTGCGGTTCACCAAAGAATGAACCCAGCAAATCACTGAAGGTATTACCAAAACCACCAAAAACATCGTTGTAGCCCAAAGCCTTTGCACAGTCCGAGCAAAGATGTGCCTCTGCACTCTCACCGTTTATAATTCTTTTAACATGAGTTGTAGCCTCATATTTTCCGCAATTCTGACATAACATAACATTCACTCCTTACATTATATTTAAAATCATTTGTTTAAAGATTGATGCACGGATAATATCTCCGTATTCACGAGGGATGTCACGATAGGCATTTCCCGTTAATGCTGACAGGAATATTTTTACCGTTTTTTCATCGATAATATCTCTGTCATAAAGATTTTTCAGATGAGCACGACAAGTATTTTCATTTAAGGATTGACCGATTGAGTTAATCAGATGCATTTTAAGTGAATTTCTGTCGTAGCTTGCTCTTGTAATTTTAATGTATCCACCACCGCCACGACGGCTTTCAACAATGTAACCGTGTTCTGGTGTGAAACGCGAAGAAATAACATAGTTAATCTGACTTGGTACACAACCGATTTGCTGGGCTAATTCATTACGCTGAATCTCCGTATATCCCTCGTCTTCAAGCATCTCCTGAATCATAGATGCGATTATGTTGCTGATGTTCATAGCTTCAACTCCTATGTAAAGCAAAAATTTGATTTGGTAAATTATAATTTGTAGGGGATTTTTTTATTAATTTGGATATGAATCGTAGGGCACGATGAGTCCCTTCTGCCGGTTCGGTCGGTGCTTCTGCTTCGCAGAGGTGTCCACCGAACACCCGCACCCCACATCGTCCCGTCCTAAAGTGTACTGTTCACTTACTGCGGGCGGATGTGGGCATCCGCCCCTACAAGGTTTTTGTTTCTATTTTAATTTCATATCATCCCGATAAACTCCAATTTACCACTCATATTTATTTTTGACTTTGACTTTCTTTGACCTTTTACATTTTCTATTATAGCAAGAAAAAAACTTTTGTCAAGGTCAAAAAAGGTCAAATTTTAATTATTTACAATTTTTTCATAATTCAGCTAATATTTCCTTGCAGATGTGGAAATCTGCCACCACAAACCACCCAATTTTTTTAAGCCGACCACCCAAATTTTTTAAGCCGATCACCCAATTTTTTAAAGTCGACCACCCAATTTTTTTCGGACTATAAATAATAATATAAATAAAAATA